>JAQURL010000043.1 GCA_028715625.1 Candidatus Margulisiibacteriota bacterium
CCGGCTACATCCATTTCCCTGATTCTTTTTTTCAGCTCCACCAGGCTCATTTCCTTGGTATTTTTTACTTTCTGATAAGCCGAATCAATATCATAATTTACTTTTATTTTCATTTCCTTGAACTGCGCCTCATATTCAAAGAATCCGTTAATATTGTAACGATGGATCTGGCCATTTTGCAACAACCAGTAATTACCGTTCCATTGCGCTTTATCAGCCATGATAACTCGTGGTGGTTGAACATCCAGTTCATAAAGCATAATGCCTTCCATCATTTTTTTATCTTTATAAATTTTTCGCACATAAAAAATTTTATTACCCACATCCTTGAAAAAAGTATTCTCCTCCAGCGTTGGAATAGTTTCCTTTAATATCACTCTATGGATCAAAGTGTTTGATTTGAAATTGGTTATTGGGACCACGTATTCTCCCAAATAAAAAGCCAAACCTGTAATTGTTAACGCAAAGATTACAACCGGCACAAAAATCCTTTCATAAACTACACCGTTAGTCCAGTAGACGATCATCTCGCTGTCTTTTACCCAGCGAAAAATTACCAGCATTACAGCAAACAAGGTGGCTAACGGTAAAAAAAGAACTATAATAGCTGGTACTTTGTATAATAAAAGTTTGAATATGACACCAGCAGGCACCCCGCGGTTGATAAGATAATCAAGTAGTGAAAATAAAAGATCGACAAGGCCGATGATAACAAAGGCAGTAGTTGCGATTAAAAAAGGAAATGTCAGTTCTTTGATGCAGTAACGATCAAAAAGCTTTACCACTCGTCCGCCATTTGTTTTGCTCTGATCCTGCGTGCTGCTGCTCTGTCTCTGCGCTTTTTTATTTCTGATGGTTTTTCGTAAAATTCACGCTTTTTAACTTCCTGTAAAATACCTTCTTCTTTAACTTTCTTTTTAAAACGCCTAAGAACCTTGTCAAAAGATTCGTTAGGTTTCTTGGTTGATTCTGCCATTAAAATCCCTCCTCTAAAATATATGCAAAGCTGCTGCCGTAACGTTTAAATTCATCTAATTCTATAACCCATTTACTGTTTTTATTCGAAATTTGGGCTAAAAAAACAATAATTTAATTTAACTCAACAGTATTATAATTATAATGAATAATCGAACTTATAACAAACGTTTTTTTTTATTATTTATCCGGGGGGCCAGGACAATTTTCTTCCGGCAATAACATGGAAATGGACATGAGGCACTGCCTGGCCCGCGTCCGGTCCGCAGTTATTCACTATCCGAAAACCATTTTTTGCCAGCCCGAACTTTTCCACCACAATTTTTATGGCTTTATGAATATATTTTATTTCACTCTCAGGCAGAGCTAATATGTCAGAAAAATGCTCTTTGGTTATTACCAGATAATGATGTTCGGCTACAGGATTTATATCGGAAAAAATAAGAGTTTTGTCATCTTCATAAACAATATCGGATTTAATGGTTTTTGATGCTATTTTGCAAAAAATACAATCACTCATGACAAAAATTACCGTCCTGATAATTTTCTCTTTCATAACATAAACAACATATCAAACGACCGCAAGCGCCGGAAAGTTTTGGTATATTTATAGCCAGCCCCTGTTCCTTGGCCATTTTCACGGTCACGGCCGATCCTTTTTTGTTCCAGTTTACGCAGCAAAGGCTTTTGCCGCAAGACCCCAAACCGCCAAAAATTTTGGCTTCACCGCGGTTACCTACCTCGCGCAGTTCTACCTTGGCGTTTAAAAAAGCGCCAAGTTCACTGATCAGCGGTTGAAAACTTACTTTCCTTTTACTTTGCTTTTTATACTGGTCTTCTTCACCTTTTTTATAATAAATAATGTATCGGGAACCATCAAATAATTTTTCTACTTTAAAAAACTTCACAGGATATTGGTATTGGAGATTTCTACGCACGCATTCTATAAAAGCTTCCTTTTCCTGTTCTTCAATTTTATTAAAAGCCTGTATGTCTTCATCTGTCGCAATTCTGACAACCCTTTTAACCATAATATCCAGTTTGGGTTTTTTACTATGCGGTATCTCCTTTATCAAGGCAATCACACCGAACTCGTTACCCCGGTTTGTTTCTACTACCACCGGATCATTAAGCTTTACCGGTATACTTAGTTTTTGAATCGAGTATACCTTGTCAAAATATCTGAATTTAACCCCGAAATAAATTGTCCCTTCACTCATCTGCGCATTTCCTTTATATCCAGCATCAACAGCAATAAATTTGTATTCACATTAACCGGCCTTTCCAGATACTTCATATATGTCCTGAAAATTTTAGCCACCTTCAAATAATAATGGTCCTTTGTTTTCTTGTATTCCTGAAAAAGCCATAATATCAACCTCTTCATTTTATCATAAAAATCCGTTTTCTCTAATTTTAAATTTTCAACAGTATTGATAATTTCCGATTCGGAGCTATTCCCGATAAATTCCATAAATTTGTTTATGGCCAATCCCGGGATAAACTCTTCCTCGGCATCCTCTGTCTGTTTACCCTGTCCGAAATAAATAATCTGCGCTCTGGAACTAATTGTAGGTAAAAGAAGATAATGATTGGGCACATCCAGAATAAACATAATATTTTCCGGAGCTTCTTCCAGCAGCTTCAATAAACTATTGGCTGCCTGGACCGTTAAACGCTGGGCATTTTTAATAACATTCACCTGCCAGCCGTTGTACCCACCATACTGGGTATCTTTTTTCAGGGTCCTGATTTCTTCAATTTTTATCGAATCTCCGCCTTCGTTATTCAGGATTTGAAAACCGTATTGGGTGTTGCAGTGCAAATGCTCGGCTATCATCAGAGCTGCTTTTTCTTTACCGGCTTCGTCAAACCCCGTAAATATATAGCAGTGTGTGAACTTATTATTAACGAACAGTTTTTTCAATCGCTCCGCCATATCCACGGCAGAGTCAATATCTGCGATTTGTCTAGTCATCCAGACCGCCTATTATTTTTTCCTCAAACAAAATCTGGCGAATGGTTTTCTGTATGATTTCTATGTGATTTTTTGTAGTATCCAGAATACGTATACGCTGAGGTTCTTTGCTTTGCAGATCGTGATATTTCTGCCTGATCCTTTCATGAAACTGCTGCTTTTCCAGTTCAAAGCGGTCAGTGTACAATTTGGTTGCGCGCTTGATACCTACGCTATAATCAACATCCAGTAACAGGGTCAAATCCGGCTTAATACCATAGGATGAAAATTCATTGAGCTGTTCGATCAGCGCTTCGGGAAAATTTCTCCCCCCTACCTGATAAGCAATTGTAGAATCTGTATAACGATCACAGATTACTATGGAACCTTTTTCCAGCGCAGGCAAAATAATTTCCTGCACATGCTGTGCTCGGTCAGCAAGGAATAACATTAACTCCGTTCGCGAATCGATATGAATAAAAGATGGGTCCAGTAAAATATTGCGAATAGAAATACCGATGCCAGTACCGCCGGGTTCACGGGAAGTAATCACATTAAAACCCCGATCTTTTAAATAACCAGCCAGAAGCTGAATTTGAGTAGTTTTACCTCCGCCTTCGGGTCCTTCAAACGTGATCAGTTTTCCTTTATAAATCTTTTTTTCCATATATTTTCACCCTTCTGTTCGGTTCTTTACCGACACTTTCGCTGCGGTACCCCTGCGCTGAGATCAAACGATGCTGATAACGTCTGACAAACGCATCCGCGGGTGCCAGTTCAATCGGTTTTATACCTTTTTTCAAACGATCTATGGCTGCCAAAACCACCTTATCCAGCTGTGCCGTAGCATCTTGTTCGTTAAGATCGGCGATTTTAAAAATATACTTCAAAAACTTTTCCAGATGCTCGCCGCCGGCAGACTTAATGGTATATACCGGTATGTTTTTATCAGCGGACAGGCGTTCTATTTTAGCGTTCCTTTTCAACTGAGCCTTGGTCGTCAACATAATATCCGCTTCTTCAGGAATATTTACTATTTTACATTTAACACCTAGTGTCTGAATAGCCATTTCCAGATTTGCCCTGTTAATTGCATAGGGAAAAAGTTTGACCGCGTGTTCATCGATAAACGATTTTTTCTCAGTTAACGGTTCCCTGTTTTCATGACTGGTTTTATAAATCTGGACTTTCCCGTCTTCGGTGATAGTTCTGATCTCCGGTTTAGCTTCTCCTCCCCGCAGAATTATGTCTACCGAACGGGCTACATCTTTATAACAATGCAGGTTGTATCGATCCTTCAACTCGATAAGAATATCAAAAGTAGGATGCGCCGCACGTTCCAATATGGTTTTTTGCGTACCTCTGCGTTTTGCCTCCTCATCACTTAATGTTGCGGTTTCTATACCTCCTACAAGATCAGATAGTGTAGGATTTTTTATCAAATTATGAATTGTCTGGCCGTGCGCTGTGGCAATAAGCTGCACTCCTCTTTCCGCAATAGTTCTGGCAGCCCTGGCTTCCATTTCCGTACCTATTTCGTCAACAATTATTACTTCCGGCATATGATTCTCCACTGCTTCAATCATGACCGCGTGCTGCATATCCGGCCTGGTCACCTGCATTCGGCGGGAGTTACCGATACCTATATGCGGGATATCTCCTTCTCCGGCAATTTCATTGGAAGTGTCAACAATTACCACGCGTTTGCCCTTTTCCGCCAGCACTCTGGAAATTTCCCGTAATTTTGTTGTTTTTCCAATACCCGGAGGACCCATTAATAAAATAGATTTACCCATATCCAGCAAATCCCTGATCATTTCTACTGACCCATAAACAGCCCGCCCTACCCTGAAGGTCAGGCCGATAATACGACCTTTCCTGTTTTTCATCGCTGATATGCGATGCAGTGTCCTGTCTATGCCTGACCTGTTGTCTCCGGAAAATGCCGGAATACGTTCTACAATATGATCTATATCATCATAAGACACTAAACGCTGGGTAACCTGATAGGCTTTATCTTTTTCCCTGATTTCAGCGTAACGACCGATATCCATAATAATTTCATCAATATTATAAAGAATAGACTTTTTATTGGCTTCTTCAATGATAAAATCCGGCAACAGATCAAGTAATAATTTATAATCTTCGTCCATTACACTTTCCTAACCTTGGCCCTGTTACTGCGCAATTCACTTTTCAGACCATGCCCCATTTTAAATCCGATATAAACCGATTCCGGTACTTGAATATGTTTGTGCGTAATAGGATTTGTGCCCAGACGCGCGGGCTTGCCTCTTACCTCAAATGTCCCGAACCCCACTATGGAAACTTCTTTTTGTTTGGCCAGTTCTTTGGTGATCTCATCAAACACCAGTTCCACAACCTTTTTAACATCTGATTTTTTTAAATCGATATATTCTGTAACTTTGTCTATCAATACTTTTTTGTTCATATTGCCACCTTCTGGTATTATAATATATTGCGACCTTCAAAAGCCCTGTTTAGCGTTAATTCATCAGCCCATTCCAGATCACTGCCCAGAGGAATACCATGAGCAATCTGTGAAAGTTGAATATTTAAAGGTTTCAATAACTTCGTCAGATACATAGTTGTAGTTTCTCCTTCTATAGACGGGGTCAGAGCAAAAATAATTTCCTTTATTTCTTCTGTTTTCAAACGCTGTAAAAATTCTTTAATGCGCAGTTGCTCCGGGCCGATCCCATCCAGCGGTGAAATAACACCGCCCAGCACGTGATATATTCCGTTATACCTGCCCATTTTTTCTATGGCCAACACATCTTTGGAATCGCTTACCAGACATAATTTATTTTTGTCCCTGTGCTCATCAGAGCAATGCGTGCATAAATCGGTCTTGTAAGATAAGTAAAAACAACGTTTGCAAAAACCTACATTATCCTTTAGGTCTTTGATAGCCTCTATCAGATAATCCAGCTCAGATGCCTTGATGCTCAGCAGATATAATGCCATTCTCTGAGCGGTTTTGTGCCCGATTCCCGGTATTTTGGATAATTCCTGAACAATATTTTTTAAGGGTTCGATACTTGTCAAATTGTTTTCCTGTTATAACCCCGGAATATTCAAGTTTTCCAGGCCTTTAAACTGGCCCAGGCTTTTCAACTTTACTTCATCCATTGCCTTGTTGACCGTATCTCTTATCAGGTTCGGAAGCTGCTTTAAATCCGCGTTATCCTTTATCTTCACTTCCAGGATTTTCATTTCTCCGTTGCATTTAACGGTGACTTCTTCATTTTTTGAAGATACTTCCACTACTACTTTTTTCAACTCTTTCATCTGCTTTTTCAGGTCCCCGATCTGTTTCATCATTTGTCCCATATTTCCGAACATCTTTACCTCCTAATAATTAAATGCGTTTTTGAAAATATACTTTTACCCGGACGCATAAATTTCTACTTAACATAAAGCAATTATAATACAGGTTCAAAATTGATAAAAGAAAGTTTTTGCGGAAATTAAACAGTTTCGCGGGTACGGATGTTTTCCAGCAGCATGGAAAATCTGTTTAGGATTATGTTGGGCTCTACTACTTTTTTAGCTTCTACTTTAAACAGCTCATAAACAACATTTTTCAAGCTGGCCCCAACTTTTGTCTTGGGGAACTGCACTGCAATCGGCTTTCTGGTTTGAATTGATTCCTTAACTGTAATAGCGTCTTCCAAAATAAAGCCATATTTAATTAATTTATAGCTTAAAAACTTTTCCGTAGCCATAGAAAGTTTTTTATAGACTGTATCAGCCTCATTGATGCTCCTGGCCCTGTTTATGACGACTCCTATATTCTCATTGCTCTTTCTCAAACGAATGACTTTAATAATGGCATAGGCATCGGAAAGCGCTGTGAGGTCTGGTGTAGTAATAATAACAGCTCTGTCGGCAATGGAAATAAACTTAAGCACATTATGTGATAAACCAGCTTCTGCATCAACAATGATTACATCATAGTCTGTCTCCAGTTTGTTTAACTGGTCAACCAGGGTTTGTCTCTTCTGATGGGAAATATTGGAGAGCTGGAATATGCCTGAAGCTCCGGGAATAATATGAATACCTCCCGGCCCTTCTACTATTACCTCTTGAATGCTTTTCTTATTATTTACAACATCCATCAGATCGAAATCGGGGTAGATACCGGTCATAATATGAACATTGGCCAAGCCCAGATCAGCATCAATAAGTAATGTTTTTTTACCGAGCAACGCACATTCGATAGCGGTATTAACTGAAAACAATGTTTTACCCACGCCACCTTTACCGCTGGCTATGGTTATTATCTCCGCCTTTTTGGATTTTCTTTCGTCGTTTATTCCTGACTCGTTAGTCGAAAATGAAAACATATTTCAATATTAACTCTGTTTCATAAAAAAAACAAGTTCCTTTTATCAGCAGTTGTACATTCTTCAATATATAATTTATAATAACATTTGTTTATATTATTGAGAATTCTATACTGAACCATGGGTCAATTAAAAATGCAAATATCGATACGTAAAGCAATTCTTACTGATAGCGAAAAAATTCATTCGCTTATACAACACTTTGCCAAAAAAGGAATAATGCTCGCAAGATCGCAACAATATATATATGATCATGTCCGTGATTTTTTTGTGGCAATAAAGGATAAACAAGTTGTTGGGATTTGCGCTTTTACAGTTTCACAAAAAGACCTGGCAGAAGTAAAATCACTGGCTGTAGATGAAAAGCATCAGAAATCAGGAATTGCCAGACAATTAATAGAAAATGGAATAAACGATCTTAAAGAACTGGGTGTAAAGAAAGTATTCTGCCTGACCTATGTACCGGGACTTTTTGAAAAAATGGGATTCACTCAGGTTGCCAAAGAGAGTCTGCCGCATAAAATCTGGACAGAATGTATTAACTGCCCTTCTTTTCCAGATTGTGATGAAATAGCTCTGACTAAAGAAATCTAATCCGTCATTTATTAAATTCCCTAAAAATTATTAAGACAAATCATTATAGCTAACGATAATTTAGTTGACTTCAATTCGTCAGGAGGTAATGTCGTGTTAAAAAAAATAATTAATATTAATAAAACAGAACTGCCGCAGCAGGATGCGGCTAATTTATCAGCTGAACAAATTAGGGATATTTTAACAGATTATAATTGTGATAATAACCTGAAGTCTCTGGACGGGCTTATCCGACTTGCCAGAAACTGGGGCGCGGATTTACCTGAAGCATATATATTAAAAAAAGATACAATTAATATTTTTCTGAAAGCAGCCGCGAATACAAACAAAATTGATGGTGTTGCCCTTCATGCTCTCATTGATGTCACCTGGGCTTTAATTCGTCTGGATGAAAATTCCTCGGACATCGGACTTTCTGAACTGGTAGACGGGTTGAAGGCTTTATTCGGAGCAATAAATTATTTATCCTGGGTAATAGAAGATATGACCAGAATGTCAGACCCTTTACAGGAAGGTTCTCACGCTCATAAATTTTTAAATAACAGACTGAAAAAAGATTGGCAGACCGCAATCACAGCCGCCAGAACTGTAAGACATAAAGCTATAGGAAAACTTGAAGAACTCTCCTTACAAATAGACGAACAAGCACCTGTTAAAATTCAAAAAAAAGGACCGATAGATATATTGCTGGCAGGGAGCAACAACAAACCTATGTATAATGAACCGTTCCCTACTTTTATATTGAAAAATATTCATTTAAAGGATGACAAGGAATTCGCGACTCATAAGGTTCCGCGTATTGCCGACCTGCGGTCAATTTTTTCTTTTTCTTCCATTAAAAAATATTTTAATGATGAATCGATCCCTGCGCCCGCAGCCTCTATTGATGAAAGTATCTTATCCAAAGATTCTTTTGCCAATCTGTTATTTCCGGCAAATGAATATCCGGAAAGAAAAATTGTAGATGATGCCGAGCTGATTCACATGATCTCTGTATTGCCTTATGCACCCGGGAAAAATGATGATTTACTCTTTCAATTGGGTATTCCTGTGGAACAAAAATCTTTGGTTCATATAATTCATGGAGAAGGCTGGGTAACTGAAAACAGAAAACTGCAGACAGACGGAGGCGGGCAGATTGCTCTTGGCCAGCCGGCATTGAATTCAGACCAGATTAACTTTTTTAAGGCTACTTCGGCTGAAGCGTTAACTGCCAGAAGAGCAGAAATCGCTGAAGAAGTAGGAGAAATCATCTCCACGCGAATCGTGATAGTGGTAAAACCCGGCACAACCGAAGAACAGGCCAATTACTGGAAAATGGTACTGCAGTTTGACAAATTAAGCGAAACCCAGTTGGAAGCGCTGGCTAATGGAATAAAAACAGAAAAGTTCAAACATAGTGTACTGGAACTGGTAACCCAGAACCGATTAACGCCCTCTCAGGGAGAAATTCTTAAAAATGAAATTATCCATCTGGACAAAAAAATTCGCAGACCTTCACAATCAGCGAAAAATTTTTTCGGTGATGATTTTGGTCCTTTCAGAAGCGGAGCTCTGTTTAGCATGTCACCTACAAAAAGCTTTGGCGGTGATCCGCTGGGAACATCAGCATTACATACGGGTGGGAGCTCTGTTGATACAGGTGCAAGGTTGGGAACAACAAGTCAGGAACTCGTTGCCGACCCCATTGCCCAGCCAAAAATTTATGTAATCTATCCGGTAGGTATTAA
The DNA here is from genome assembly GCA_028715625.1 of Candidatus Margulisiibacteriota bacterium. NCBI lineage: Bacteria > Bacillati > Candidatus Margulisiibacteriota > Candidatus Margulisiibacteriota bacterium. The sequence goes on from JAQURL010000043.1 coordinate 9,627, forward strand.
AAATACTGTCAGTATTGATGAGGCTGCTGAAAATATAACCGAATACATGTCGAATATCATATATTTAAGACCACAGGAAAAGAAATAAACGGAGGATAAATAATGAACAACAAAATAATAGCTGAAAAAACAACTACCGGCTGGCGTGCTGCAATTAACAAAGCACTGTGGGTATTCGGTATAACCCGTTTTATGACCGATAAAGAAATAAAAAATATATTAACGGAAAGCTATAAAAAAATGATTGATTCCATCATTCTGAATGTTCCTCTGGGTGATGTCTTTTATAATCAATGGTGTAAAGAAAACTGTTCCTTAACATTGGATTATACAAACAAAAAATTATCTATAGTTATTGCGCAACCTCTGGCTATGAGTGTAGCTAGGGGCCAATGGAACTATGGCGGGAGAACACCTATAACTATTAATCTTACGATCGAAGGAACATGCATAACTATTGAAAGACCGGGAATTGAAGTTCTGCCCTATCCAAGTACAACAGATCCTTTTAGCTATAATTCATCTGCCATGTTTTTGCAATCTTTTCTGGGTGTCTTCTATACAGATGAGAGGAGAAAAGGAGTAGAATGGCGTGTGGATAATATCAAACAGTTGATCAGGCCTTTATTGGAAGAAAATGTCAGAGCCCAGTTTAATAATCTGATAATTAATAACGCTGACGCTGAAAGCGATTAGGATATAATCATGACTATGTATAAAAAAATTATCAGTCTTAACAAATCGTCTGACATAAAAAAAATTTCGGCGCTGTTGATAAAAATAGTGAAGGAACGGTATCAAATTTTTGGTGTACTCGCGCCAAACGTTAAAGTAGAACGTGCCGAATTTATAGAAATGACAGATACTGTATTTATGACATCTCTCAAAAATAATGACCTTACATTATTCCAGGACTTTATTGAAAGTCAGAATTGTATTATGGATGATCATTTGCGCAGATGCTGGGAAAGATGCCATTCGCAGGTAGTAAGTATTGAAAAAAGTCTGTCTCAATCCGGTGAAAAAACCATCCACAGAATGTCAAAGAACAGGTTGAAAATACTTACTCAATTAATAGGTAAAGATCGAATTTTGATTACCAGGATCGGTGGTTATGAAATTAAAGACAACAGATATGAATGTGATGATTTCAGAGAATACCTTAATGATGAATATGGAATTGTAATAACCGATACGACATTCGCCCCTGATATCGCAAGCGTTATTATTGATCCTGATAAAGACTCAATCAGAAGCATAAAATTCTTCAGTGTTAAATATTGAGAAGTTGTTAGGTTAAATGAAAAACCTGATATTGTAAAATTTAGAACGACAGAGCTCTGAGCCCCAAGCACCTAGCTTTTGTATTAAAACTCGTCAAAGTTCAGATTATCAAAATCCAGGTCATCTCCAAGCAAATTTTCTTCTTTGGCAGCAGGCTGCATCTGCGTCATTGTCGTGGTGGATGAACCCTGGAATCCTCCTCCTCCCACACCATGGCCTGAGCCCATTGTATCCACGAGATGTTTTACAGTTTCATCATAGGATGTAAACTCATGCGTACCCTGCCTTAAAAAATTATTAACTTTGTCGATTTTATCAATGGCCCAGTCGATCTTGGGATTGCTGCCCCGCACGTAAGCGCCGATATTGATGAGGTCCTCAGCTTCATTATAACGGGCCAGAACTTCCCGTAGAAGGCCTGCGCCCTTTATATGCTCCGGAGTATTAATATTAGTAAACAATCGGCTGACGCTCATATTTACATCAACTGAAGGAAAATGATTCTTTGCTGCGATATCACGCGAAAGAATAATATGCCCATCCAGTATACCGCGCGCTGTATCGGCGATGGGTTCATCCATATCGCTTCCTTCTACCAATACCGTATAAATGGCGGTTATCGTACCTTTGTCGCTGGTACCGGTACGTTCCATCAGACGGGGCATCAGAGCAAAAACAGAAGGCGGATATCCTTTGGTTGTAGGTGGTTCACCGGTTGCCAGTCCCACTTCACGCTGAGCCATGGCATAACGTGTAGTACTATCCATCATAAAAAGTACGTCTTTACCCTGATCGCGGAAGTATTCCGCTATAGCTGAACCGACCAGCGCCCCTTTAAGACGGATCAGCGGCGGTTTGTCAGATGTAGCTACCACTACCACAGACCTTTTTAAACCTTCCTCACCCAGGGACTCTTCCATAAAATCTTTTACTTCCCGGCCTCTTTCACCTATTAAAGCAATAACCGCGATGTCTGCTTTAGACTGTCTGGCTAGCTGGCCCATTAAAGTAGATTTACCGACCCCCGAGCCGGAAAAAATTCCAATACGCTGACCACGTCCCAAAGTTAGGCAGCCGTCAATCACGCGCACGCCAGTTTCCAGTACCTTGGTTATTCTTGGACGTTTTACAGGATCAGGCGGTTCATTGTCCAGCGGATAAAATGCTTCTGCTTTTATATCACCCTTGCCATCTATAGGATCACCCAAACCGTCCAATACCCGGCCTAAAAGATTTTTACCAACTTTGACAGAAAGCGGTTTGCCCGTTGCGTAAACCAGACTGCCGGGACTGATACCTTCCAGCGGGCCAAAAGGCATTAACAAGGCCTTATCTTTTTTAAAACCAACTACTTCCGATCTTACCATCCTGTTACTGGGAATCTCTATATGGCAAACTTCTCCAACCGATACACCTTGTAATTGAGCCTCGATAATAAGACCGACAACCTCGGTAACCTTGCCTATTAACTTGCCCAGTTCCCCTACCTGTTTAATTGAACTTATATACGCAGATAGGTCTACTGAAGGAATTTGCTCTTCGACGGTATTAGTCATTCAGTTTCCAACTGCTCTTCAGAAAAATCTTCGTCCAGGTTCAAGGCTTCATCTTCATCAATATCCATGTCCAGTTCGGCCTCAGTGTCTTCATCGGTTTCTTCATCATCAGCGAGGAAGCTCAAATCGTCCGAATCCAGGTTTGTATCTACCATCGACAAAATGTCTTCATCTTCCTCATCAGCCGCATTAACGATTTCTTTGTCCACTTCATCGTTTTGGGTTTGCTCAGGAATTTCGACTGCCAGAGGTGCAGCAACTGCTTTGTGCTTTTGTTCAAATGTTTTGTTAATAAGTTCCATTATACTGATCATTTTGGTTTCAAGAGTTGCATCAACAATCCCGTAATCCGTCTCTATTATGCAACCGCCCTCGTGCAAAGCTGAATCCTGCACAATATCGAGGCTATGTATTCCCCCGGTTTCATAGATAAGCCTGTCTTTGTTATCATTTATAAAATTAAAATGCTTGGGATTAACCTTAAGTTTAACATTATAAACATCCTTTAAACGTTTGATGGAATTCTTTATGACTTTAAGAATAAGATCAGGTTTGACTTCTATTTCTTCACTGATAACTTTTTTTATTATTTCATCAATCAGCGTCAAAAGATGCGGTTCGGTCTGCTCAAAAATCCTGGCCTTATAAACATTCAAATCATAGAGTTTGGCGAAAATTTCTTTAGTGCCGCGAATATATTCTTCTTTAATCAGATCAAATTCCTTTTGACCCTTTTCATGGCCTTGTTTGTATCCCTCTCCATATCCGTTTTCCTTACCTCTGGCAAAGCCTTCATCATAACCCTTCTTTGTGGATTCCTGCTTCAGGTATTCTGCTTCGGCAAAAAGCTTTTTCTGATGTTCTTCAAGAACTTGTCTGTTCTGTTCCATTTCCTGCTGCTCTCTGTCCAGTTCCTGCCTTTTTTGTGCTATATCCCGCGTCATTTCCTGCTTAATGGCAGAAAGTTGTTCTTCCAGTTTTTCTTTGGATAATTTAAATTCCACACGAACTTTACCTTCACCCGGACTTTTCTGAAAAGAATTTTTATTCTCGTGATTTACGGATATTTGCTCTCTTTTGATTATGGCTTTATTCATGAAGTTTTGCCTGATATTTTCTTCCATTCCGTTCGCATTTTTTTAATAAATATCGAACGAATTTCATTTTGTATTTTATTTACTGTCTTGTTAGCATTTACAGTTTCCGGTATTTGAACACCCCTGGAAGCTAGTGACTGCCTTATTTCCTTTCTTCTTTGTTCAGGGAAAAAAGTTAACAGATATGACTGAAATGTCCTGTTTTCTTTTAATAACAAGCCCAAAACCAAAGGAATGGCAATCTGTTCACAAACCTGTTCATCAGACAAAATATCAATATCCACATCTTTTTCTTCTTCAGTTTCTGTTGTCACCGCTGTCGAATTATCAGTATCATTATATTGGTTACTATCTGAGTCCGGTGCCTCGAGTTGTTGAAAGTTATTTTTTATTTCCATTGTCGAATTATTATTGATGATTTCCTCCAGCACAAACCCGTCCATGTCCTCGGGCAATTTTACTGAGGAAATTATCGGCAACACTTGTTCCTGTACTCTTTTTAATATATTTTTAGGCAGTTTGGTTAAAATATTTTCGGAAAAATCATCACCCATCATTGCCAGGACCACTGCGGCTTTCTCAATGTTATTGTAACTATCGCTCACGTATTACTCCTCTAAAATAAATCCAAAATCCAAAGCCCAAAATCCAAATGAATCAGATAAATTCAAATCAAAAAAATAATCAGTAATTAATTGATTAAAAGATTTATTTGTCATTTGAATTTTGTCATTTGTCATTTTACTATTCACTATCTTCCTTCACTCTTCACCAGTCATACTTCGTCAAGCTCAGTATGACACTTATTACTTAACACTTACCACCTAACACTTATCTCTTAAAACTAATCCCTTCACCATTCACTTTTCACTATTCACGATTTACTACTCCAGCCAAGTCACCAGTTTATCAATAATCATGCTTTCATTATTCTGCACAAAAGCCTTGAATTTTTCCACAGCCAACTGCCTGTCCTCTTCCACATATTCATCGTCATCTTCTCTGCTTTCCGCTTCCTGTCTTCTGCCTGTATTATAAAAACGTAAAATAACTACAATAAAAATAATAGTTATCAGTACAAAAGCATAAATAAACTTAAAAATAAAATTGGTTTGATTTTTTTTATCCCAGACTTTATTTTTTTTCCCGTTCCCTGCAAAAAGTGTAGAAACTTTATCTGATTCTATGTTCATAAAAGGTTGACGTTCAACCAGAATTGTATCCCTGCCTTCTTCATAGCCTATGGCCGATGCAATAAGGCTCATTGTGGAAAGTTTTAACTGATTTGTAAACTTTATGTCCCGGTTATTGGCATCAAGAATAACAGCGACATCTATTTTCTCAATGGTAAAAGGTGTACTTTCTTTTTCGGATTCTTTCAGGCTGACATTGGTCATAACCAGATAACTTCCTGCCGGGAACATAGAAGTAAGTAACTGCTTTATTTTATTATTAAATTCCGTTTCCAGGCTTTTTTTCTGTTGGTCTTTGAATTTCAGAAGCAGTTCCAGCGGAGACTTTTTTTCGTCTTCGGCCGAAGAAATCAGGTCGTAAAAAAACGACTGTCGCTGGTCAAGTATGGAACCTTTGACCCTGTCGCTGAGAATAGTACCGGTATTGTCAACCACAGTGACGTCTTCGGGTTTAATGTCCTCCACCGAACTGGCTACAAGGTGCATAATACCTTTAATCTGTTTATCAGGTAAATTTACTTTATTTTTTATATTCAAAAGTACGGAAGCGCTTCCCGGTATACGCTCGCCAAAGGGCCTTTGTTCAGGTATAACAATTTGTACCCTGGCGGTATTGATTCCTTTCATATGCGAAATAATTCTGGATAGCTCGCCACTTACAGCCCGCACATACTGTATTCGCCTTTCATAGTCAGTAGCACCCAGACTCTGAGATTTGTCAAAAATTTCAAACCCCACAACACCACCTTCGGGCAAGCCCAACATGGCCATCTTTATTCGTGCTTCATCAGCAAATTTTTTGGCAACGGAAACCTCCACGACACGGCCTTTTTTTTCGGATTTAAAAGGAATATTTTCCAGGCTCAATGCTTCTCTGATATGAGCCGCGTCCATTGGAGTAAGCTGGTCAAATACTTTTACATATGTATATTTTTTCCCTGTACGATTTTCTGTTTCACCGTCCTTAACGGTCCTGGAAGGTAAAGCGCCTCGTATTAAAAAAACAAATATTACCAGAAAAATAATTATGGCAACCGCTACACCGGCACCTATCTGTAAATATCTGTTATTCAGTAAATCGCTAATAAAATTGCTCGCAGGCGGTTGGTCTGCGTTTGGAGTAACTTCCGGTTCTATAACTTCTCCCATTAGTTGTTCTTACCTTATATCGGCATCTGCATTATTTCTTTTACAGTCTGAACACTGGTGTTTATCACAGTCAGTGCCAGGCTTACCGACAAATTAGCTTTTTCTATTTCTATCATTACATCTTCCAGGGTTGCTTTGCCTTGCACATAATCATTAATAAGTTTCTCCGCTTTGATTTCCTGAGCGCTCATTTTATTGAGGCTGTCTACGGCCTTATCCAAAGTATCCTGAAAAATATTGGTTTCCAGGGATATAGGTGTCTTACCCTGGGGGACAGCAACATTTTCAAAAATTTTTCCTTTGATATTATTCAGCATTTCAATTGCCATATAATGCTCAACTTTCCCCCGAACCTTTTACTTATCCAATTAAACCGGTTACTTACCCAGGTTCATAAGAGTCTGGGCAACCTGCTTGGCCGAATTGAAAACAGCCGCATTGGCGTCATACATCCTTCTGGTTACTGCCACATCTACCATTTCAGCAGACAAAGAGTAATCCGGCATTGTTACATAACCGTTTTCGTCAGCTTCAGGATTGGAAGGATCATATACTTTCTGAATACTTACGGCTTTATCTTCAATCCTTGCCACATAAGGTTTTTTACTCACCTGGTCAGTATTGATTATCACTTTTTTCTGTTTATATAAACTGCCGCCAGTCGTTTTCGTAGAATTTAAATTAGCAATATTTTCCGCCACGGTTTCCAGTTTCTGCTGCTGCACATCCATGCCGGCCTTGCTGATATCCAGAACTTCGAAGACGTCAGCCAGGCTCATAGTTAACAGGAACAGCAAAACTAATACAGGTTTCATTACCCTTTCCCTAAAGTTACAACTTTTTTCATAATTTTTAATTTCGATGATAAAAGCTGAGCATAGGAAGTCATTTTCAAATTATTTTCAGCCAGTTTGGTAAGTTCATTATCAAGCAACGCGTTTTTGTCAGCGCGTTTCATCTTGGCTCTTTCCAGTTCATCCTTGAATTTGATATTAACAAAATTATTGGATTCAATATTGGCAATATTGGTAGCGATATCTTTTTGTACACTACCAGCCTGCTTAATAGCTTTTTCCAGATTATCAAAAGATTGTCCGTAAACAATGCCGGGAGTATCAATATCCATCAGACGCTCCATTCTTTATTCAGTTTACCGCCAAGCTTGTGTTTCAATCTTTCCAGAAGCTTCATATGCATACGGCTGACTTTGCTTTTGGAAACATTCAGAACTTTGGCAATTTCAATCTGGCTTTTGCCCTCATAATAATACATTTTTACGATCTGCCGTTCTTCATCTTTAAGTTCCTCAATGGATTCCTGTAGAAAAATACGCTCATTGGTCCTCTCGATACGGTTGATGATCTCATTGCTGATATCATCTTTTTTCAGCATGTTGGCTACATTTTCTATATTTTCCAGAGATAACAAATAAACAATTGCGGAATTAGACAAGGCGACCTGCAAAGCTCCGTCCCGTTCTTCCTCTGTACGTGGGTTAATTTCCTCCAGTACACTTTTAGCTATTTCCTGAATTTTTTCCTGAACTTTTTCTTTATCCACTTTGCGCTGATAGGACGGATTCCTGGATTTCCATTCCTTACGAATATAATCCAGTACTTCTCCTCTTATCCTGTAAGTGGCATAAGTTTTAAACAAGGCACCTTTATCGTTTTTATAATTTTTCCAGGCTTTCATAAGGCCTTCATAGCCGTAGCCAACAAGATCGTCAAACTCTATACCCGGAGGAATATTGCCACCGGAAAAAATCGAAGCGACAATAGTGCGGATTAAATTCAAATATTCATCCATTTTATCCGGAGGTATGGAGTCTTTTGATTTTTCCAGTTCTATTGCTCTGGTGTGCGGATTTATTTCTTTAATTTCGATACTGTCTTCCACAATCTTTCCTCGTTTATTTGTTTTCTTCCAGGCCCAGATCGAACATTTTATTTTCAATCAGCTGATCAGCCAATTGTTGTCTGAAAATATCTTCAAGCACAAAGCTGCTTGTATCACTTTTAAATAAAGCGTCATCTTCTTCGCCTTCAGGTTCCAGCTTCAATCCCAATTTAAAATTGTTTAAATATACTTTTTCCAGCAGCATTTTGAGAAATTCCTGCTGGGCGTTATTCCTGTCGGATTGACTATTATCAACCTGATTAACAGCTTTATAATCTATTATACTGGAATTACCCAAAAAAGTTAAAGGATTTATGTTATCCATCAAATCACCTCAATTTCCGCTGTAATAGCACCAGCTGCTTTTATGGCCTGCAATATGGAAATTAGGGTGGAAGGCTTTGTACCCAGAGCGTTTAACGATTTTACCAGATCAGATAAAGTATTTCCGCTTTTCACCATTTTAAAATTAGAGGCTTTTTCCGTAACATTTATATTGGTCACATCAAAAATATCTTTTTCAATTTTTATACTGATGTCTCCGAAATTAACAGCCACAGGTGAAATTTGAACTTTCTCGCCGATAACAATAGTCCCTGTTCTTTCGCTAATGACAATTTTAGCGATGGAATCGGGGATCACCTTAACATCCAGCAACCTGGCGATATAATTTACCATATCATTTTTAGCACTCTGGGTAAGGCGTACTTTCACTCTGCCGGCATCATAATTATCACAATAACCCAGACCGGATTTCTCTATGGCTAAGCTCATTCTGGCCGCGGTAATAAAATCGGGGTTATTTAAAAGCAGTGTCAAATAATTTTCATCACGCAAAACAACCGGAATTTCTTTTTCTACAATCCCCCCATTGGGAATAACACCTCTGTTCGGCTCATTTTTTTGGTATTTGGTTTCTCCGGACTCAGCAGTCAAACCGCCTATAACTATATTGCCTTGAGCAGTCATATAAGTAACTCCGTCCGGTCCTACAAGATTAGAAAATAAAAGTGTACCGCCTCTTAAGGAAGTAGCATCTCCCAGTGAAGATACATATACATCTATCTTTTGTCCGGGTTTGGCAAACGGGGCAAGTTCGGCGGTAACCATAACCGAAGCGGTGTTTCTGCTTTTGATGTCCGACTGATCCGGAGATATTCCCATTTTCTTGAGCAGGTTCAGAATAGATTTATAGGTAAAAACTACCTGTGCCGAGTCGCCGCTGTTTTTAAGGCCCACAACCAGACCATAACCCATAATTTGGTTGGAACGAGCATCTTCCAGGTGCGCTATTTCCTTTATTCTGCTTTCCAGTGGAAAACAAAGAGAAAAAACAATCAATAGTGTTATTACCTTTTTTAACATATCCCTCTCCGTATATGAGACAAACCATATAAAAATTGATTGTCATTGTGAGGAGCACTAAGCGACGTGGCCAGCTGTCGCATTGCTATGGCTGGTAAACAATCCTTTAAAGTAACACTGGAGATTGCTTGCCCGCCGAAACCTTGGGCGTAGGGGGAATTCGCTTCGCTCGCAATGGCAGTTAATATAAAAATCATTTTAATTACCTCAATTATTTAAAATAACCAATCTATGAGCTTGCCGAAAAATCCCTTTTCCTGATCATTGGACACAGCTCCGTAGCCTTTAATTTTTAAAACCGCATCATTGATAAGCGAGGAAAAAACAGAGTTATCCGGAGCTATATCCTGACTGCGGATAACACCTTCCATGCTTATTTCTTCTTCTTCGCTATTGATGATTATTTTTTTGGAACCTCTGATGTAATAATTGTCACCCTCTACCTTATAAATGATTGCGGTAAGCTGGGCTTGCAGTTTGCTGCTACGGCCGGTAGTGCCGGTCCCCAAAAAATTATTTTGAGCATTATAACCGGTTTTACCCTGATTGGTATTGGATTGGTTGGAATTTAAAAAATTCGCTACTTGCGACCAATTGAGGTTCAAATCCCCTTCTATCTTGGTATTTTTCTTTAAATCGGTCTGTGCCTTCTGAGTAGCCGTATTACTTTCATCAATTTTAATCAGAATAATATCGCCGGTTTTCCTGGCAACTACGGGGCCGTAAACAGAAGAATACTCATCCTTCCATACTGACCCGCAGAATGAACAGGTAATTAGCATAAAAAAAATAAACAGATACTTTTTCATTATCCCCCGGATTCGGCTCAGTCTTTTTTTATAATTTCATTTGCTTCATCAACCAGAACAATCCTGGGTTTATATTCCCCGACTTCCTTATTTTTCAACTGAGCATAAGTTATTACGATTATTTTGTCTCCGGGCACAGCCAGTCTGGCTGCCGCTCCGTTCAGAACCATTGCTCCTTTTTTTTCACCTTTCATAACATATGTGGTGAAACGCTCTCCGTTAGTAACATTCACAACCTGAACCTGCTCATACTCATGTATATCGGCTGCTTCCATAAGCCGTTTATCAATAGTGATACTTCCTTCATAATTTATATTGGTATCAGTTACTGTAGCCCGGTGTATCTTTGATTTACATATAGTAATTAACATTATTCCAATCTGACCTCCACATTTCTGCTGTTTAAAACAAAGGCATCTATAACCTTTTGGGTGCTTGTATTCAACACTTTAATTTTACTACCAACAGAGCCGTTTTTCAATGCAACTCCGGGCATTGTTATAGATATTTCCTGATATTTTAAAACTATCGTGCAGGGATCGTTGTTTTTGATCACATCTTCGGGTTTTATATCGCTTCGATATAAGACATCGCCCGGTTTTTTGAAAAATTTCAACATGTAACCAACCGCTTCATTCTTATCTTTTATCGTAAACTGGTTTATTTTCTGTCTGCTGACCCAGTCCATATTCAAATTCTCAGTTTTGATCCTCGCTCCGGGGGAAAGTTCGCTTTTAACAACAGGAACTTTTTCAAATATATTCAGATTAAACTCTACTTTTTTTTGAAGCGAATCTTTATCTTTAAACCTAATAAACAATTTATTGTACCCGGGATAAAATTTTCCAGGATATTCAATATTTTCGATATTTGTTATTTTAGCATCTGCAGGATTTAAAAATTTAACTGAAAAAGTTACTGTTTGTCCCTGTTCGGCAAGATCATGCTGAATTTTATTATAAAGCTCATCTACCCAGCAAAAGGTTAATGTTGCGCAAAATACAAAAAAAAGAAAAAGATTACGACCTGGCAATATCCGCTGCCGACTTCATCATATTTTCGCCGGATTGTATTGCTTTGGTAATAATATCAAAAGCCCTCTGGGTAATTACCATTTCCATCATCTCGCCGATGATATCCACGTTACTGGATTCCAGGGCATACTGGGAAATACTTCCGAAATTTTCCTGTCCGGCGATACCGATGACAGGTTCACCCGAAGCTACAGTTTGTTTGTATAAATTTCCACCTATGCTTTCCAGTCCGGCTGGATTAATAAATTTGGCCAGTTGTATCTGCCCGATAATTCTTTCCTGTGTCTCCTGGTTCAAGGTTACATAAACCGTGCCGTCAGTGGCTATGCGTACGGTATCGGTATTGTCCGGGATAACAATCTGCGGCTGAAGAATGTT
>JAQURL010000044.1:0-17413 GCA_028715625.1 Candidatus Margulisiibacteriota bacterium
GATATTTTCGATCATCCTACCGGCGACAAGGTACTGCAGTATTTATCCATGATAAGCAAAAAACAGTTCAGAGGTGAAGATATCATCACCCGTTACGGGGGTGAGGAATTTGTCGTATTGCTGGATGACTGCGACAAAAAAGACGGTTTTCTGAGAATGGAAACTTTCCGAAAATATCTGGAAGAACACCCTTTAGAAATCAGAGATCTGCCGGTGATAAGCGATCACAAAGGCGAACTTGACCTGCTGAAAATTATTATAAACATGATCAAATATGAACAGTTGGAAAACCCGACCAAGGAAATTTTATGGTCAAAACTGAACAGCAACCAAATCGTTATAAAAGAGACGGAAAATGAAAATTTCAAAGAAGCTCTGAACGAACTGTTTTCGCATATTATTGAAAACAATATAACCGGTGCGGATATACCATTCAATGACAACACCATCAAAGCTGTGGAGGACATTTTTGAAAAAAGAGGTATTAAACCGGATAGCCTCAAACTGAATATCAACCTCAATCTGACCGCGAGTATCGGCGTGGAGTCCCTTGATTATCATACACTGAGGTCATTTACGGAAATGAATAAAAATCTGCCGAAGGACGTACTTATAGAATTATTAAAAAAAGAAGCAGGTATCAGTGAGGATTTTTTTGAAGAATTATCACAGGAACAGTTAGCCATGATGCATGTATTCATTATCCATTTAAAAACAGCTGACGAACGCATGAAAACAGCCAAACAAACAGGAAGAAACCGTGTGCTGAACGGAATGACAAATCATTAGAGGATTTCTTCCGCATCTTTTTTTCTTTTATTTCTTATTGTATATTTAAATCATGGTATATCTGCAAAGGATTTTTTTGGTAATTCTGTTGGTAATCGTGCCGGTGTTCACTGCTGAAATCACTTTTAAGGTTATTCCGGGAGATTATAATACAAGCACTTATGTATTTTCCCAAAACAATAAAAACATTGCTTCCTGGAATTTAACCGATGACGACAGCATTGCCGCGCAAACCGGAAAGGTGCCGAACGGCATAGTCAGGGCCAGAGATGAAAAAGGTAAAATATTTATGGAGTTGGCTATAAAGAACAATCAGCTGAATGGTGTCTGCAAAGAATATTATAATACGGGTGACATACATTTCCTTAGAAAATACAAAAATAACAGGTTAAACGGAATAACCAGAGAGTTTTATCAGGACGGCGACCTGCATTTTGCCTGGTCGTATCGTGATAACAAACTGGACGGAGATTCTCTGGAATACGATGAAGACGGCAGACTGAAAGGTAAATTCACCTATAGAAAAGGTGTCAAGGAATACATCTTTTATTACTGATCTCTGAAAATTTCTCTTTGATTAGCTGAAATTATTCCCCTTATTTAACGTTATATTATCGTGAACCGTGACGCGTGACGCGTGAAGCGTGAACCGTGAAAAGTGAATAGTGAAACGTGAAAAGTGAAAGGCGTCATACCGAGCGAAGTCGAGGAATCTTTTGTTTAAGAGTGCAGTGCAAGAGTCACCCTGAGCCTGACGAAGGGTGACATAAACATTGGTCATACTGAGCCAGTTTACCCTGAGCTTGTCGAAGGGAAGCATGACCAAACATGACCAAGAGAAAGTTAATTATGCTAAACAAAATCATATCCTTAATTGATCCCTTTCCCTGGCTGGCAGGCAAGGCTCCGACTATCGGGCTTATTTTCAGCAGTCACAGCCGGCTGAATAATATATTGCCGGTAATAGATAACATGGCCCGCGATTTCGGTATACCTCTGATACGCAATGGTTTCGGTTCTTTACTGCAGATCGTGATCGGCGGTGACGGTACCAATATCGCTACAGTCAGGCAGATGCCGGATCTGCAAGTGCCGGTTTTTGGAATAAAAGGGGGCACCTATAATGCCGCGCCCCTCATTGAAGCGGACAAGGTTTCAGCCACACTGAAAAATTTTTTGGCAAATAAATATTCGCTTGCGCAACGTAATCTTTTTTCCATAGGTTTGCCCCTGCGGACCATAGGCCATGACCGTTATGGTGATTTGATCCTGGGATACCGCAGCAGAGGGCAGGAAACAAGATTGCGGGTGATTAACGAAGTGGTGTTGAATTATATCGGAGATTCTCCGCTTAGAATTGAAATGCCGGAAGCGGGATTTAACTTCCGGGGCAACGGTTTTTTACTTTGTACGGCCCTGGGCTCCACCGCGGAAAATTTTTCTTATCAGGGACTGGAAATACCCTACGATCATTCCGGTTATGTTTTTACGCCTATAGCCCCATATCGCCGGCTGGATGCGCCCACCGAACGTGAAGCTGTGTCCGGCGTCATCGAATTGGGCTCCAAGCAATATATAGAAATATCTTATCTCCGCCAGTCCTTTTATGTGAAGCACGGTTTAAAACTGCATATAGATAATCGCAGCCCGATATTTATACCCAGGTCAATACATGGCAAAGAATTAACGCGGGTAAAAATACCTGTTTATAAAGAAGAACCCTGGCGCACAATCAGGCCAGTCAATTAATGCCGGTGTCATGTTATCAGGCAAAGAAATTAGGTGTATAAAGTTACGCAACTATTCTCAAAACAGGAAAAATATTTTATGCTGAATATGTGGGGATATCTTTTAATTTAAAGACTAAAATTTACTTCAGTTCGTTTATAGTTGTCATCGCCTTGTTTTTTTTAATGCTTTCGCTTCTGACCGGGCTCAAGCTTATACGTCGGGATATAGACCAGCTCACCCGAAAAACAACTCCATACCAGATAAAAGTATTAAACCTGGAAAGACTGCTGGGAGCGCATATAGCCAATCTGGTGGAAGTTTCCAATTTTAAAACCAAACCCGAATATGACGCCTTTATAACCAGGGTTAAAGGCTCATCACAGCAGGTTGAAAGATCAGGTGCCGAGCTGGCCGCTCTCAAAAACGGGAAGGTGCTTAATTATCAGGAGATAAAGGAAATAACCCTGAAGATCATGGATAATACGCTGAAGAAAATAATTGCCGATGAACAGGCCAGGGATTCATTACCCGTGATCAAGGGAAAAAATGAATTATCCGACAAAAGTATGTATGTGCTGGAAAAAACCATTCGCAACCTGCAGAAAAATTCTTCCGGCACCATGATCGGCAATATCGATCAGTTGATGGACGCCAATAAGCAGAATCAGGCCATGGTTTCTGTCAGGAACGGTTTGAAAGATTTGTATATCTATACCTCCAGAATTTCTCTGACTACGGATGAACATTCCTGTCTCAAATTACGTGACAGTATCAGGAATACGATTATCTCCATACTGTCTTCGCTGCAGGAATTGAACGGTAAAGAGGCTCTGGTCCAGGACCTGGGAAAAAGATTGAACAAGATCAACAGTCGGCTTACTTCGTCCAAAGGTATCATCAGCCAGCAGATCAAGCGGATCAATGATGAAAATGAAATGCTCAGAGATATTGTGGATGACGCTGCCAAAGAAGTATTGTTCGAGATCAATAACTGTATTCCCTTAATCGAAAAGGAACTGAGCAAGTCCGCTGAGTTGCTTAGCACCAGCACTTCCGGCATGACCAGCCAGGTGCATTTGTTCACCAATACCAATGCCGTACTTAATTACACTTCTTCCTTATCCTTATTGAACAAAAATATTGAGGCGCAAATTAATTATTGTTATTCCGTTATTTATCTGAAAGATATGGAAGAAATGCTGCTGCTTATCAGGGAAAATTTCAGGAGAGCTTATTCTATAGCATCGGAACTGACCGCAATACTGGTAGCGAATAAACAAACCCGGGAAGCGGCTTATTTGCGGGAATATATAAATAACCTCAAAGAAGAGGATGCCCTGTTCATGAGCAAAGAAGGTATTGCGGACAAGCTGGAGCAGTCAATTAAATACAGGCTGGACCTGGAAGAAATGATCAGGAAAATGAATGAAGTGGTTTCCAGACAGCTCAGCGCCAGCAAAGAGGAAGCCGACTCTGCCCGTAAATCGCAGGAATCGGCTATAGTTTCGTTAAATAAAACAGCGGACCTGATCATAAAATTTGTTTTAGGTATTGGGGTTTTTATGGTACTGGGCATGATCCTGATTTCGTTTTTTTTGCAGCGCTCAATTACCTTGCCCATCGTCAGAGCCATGGAGATAATGAATAAAAGTGTGCAGCAGGTTATCAGCGCGGCTTCTCAGCTGTTTGCTTCCAGCCAGGAACTGGCCAGGGTCAGTTCCGATCAGTCCGCGGCCATTGAAGAATCGACCAATGCTCTGAACGAATCCGTGTCCCTCTCCGAAAAAAATGTCAGTAATATCAGTCAGGCCTCGGAATTGACAGGGAATACCAAACAGGTTGCCGAAGAAGCTAACCGGGAAATGACGGAGTTAATGGACCATATGAATGAAATAAACGCTTCCAGCGACAAGATCTCTAAAATTTTGAAAACTATAGATGATATTGCTTTCCAAACCAATCTTCTGGCTCTGAACGCGGCTGTAGAGGCAGCCAGAGCAGGAGAAGCAGGCAAAGGCTTCGCGGTAGTGGCCGAAGAGGTCAGAAACCTGGCCCAGCGCAGCGCTCAGGCCGCCAGGGATACAGCTTCTATCATCGAGAACAGTATAGGTCTATCCCAGAAAGGGTTTGAATCCACCCAGAAGGTAGCTTTATCACTTAAAAAGATTAATGAGCAGACCGATAAGGTATCTTCCTTTACTTACGAAACTGCTGAATCCATAAAAAAACAGTCACAGGGTACTCAGGAAATAAACAGGGCTATCGGCGATATCGCCAAAGTAACCCAGAATGTATCTGCCAATGCTGTGGAAACCAGCTCCACGTCTGAAGCACTTAATAAACAGGCGCGTGAACTCAGCGAAAGTGTAGACCAGTTGAATAATCTGGTTTATGGTGGAAAATAAGTTTAATAAACGGAAATTTTATTTTTTTATCAACTATAAAGGAAGGAGGCTTTTTTTAGCAACAAAGGAAGGAGTAAAATAAATGAAAAAGATCATATTTTTGATAAGTGTTTTTTCTCTGCTGTTGACTGCTTGTTTCGCGGTGGACGGAATAACCGATGATAGCATCAGGGTAGGTATGTGTAACGCGCTTACCGGTCCGACTTCGGCTTTGGGCCAGGGTATCATGACCGGTGCTTCGGTATATTTTGATAATATTAACAATGCCGGAGGGATCAATGGCCGGAAAATTGTCCTGATCAGTAAGGATGACGGTTATGAACCGGCTAATACCGTACCCAATACCAATGAGCTGATAGATAAGGAAAATGTTTTTGTATTATTCGGGTATGTGGGCACACCCACTTCCAAGGCCGCGGTACCTATCGCCACAGTTGCCGGAGTACCCTTCATCGCTCCGTTCACCGGCGCGGAAGCCTTTAGGAACCCGGTCAATAAATATGTTTTTAATGTACGGGCCAGCTATTATGATGAAACCGAAGTAATGGTGAATTACCTGGTCAATAACGGTTACAAAAAAATAGGTTTTTTCGGGCAGAATGACAGTTATGGTGACGCGGGCAAAGCCGGCGTGATGAAAGCTTTAAAGAAACGCAAAATGCAGCTTTTCGGCGACGCGCGTTATGCCCGAAATACTGTAGAAGTAGATGATGCCCTAACGCAGCTGCGCGTAGAAAACCCGGATGCGGTAATTATGGTTGGAGCCTATAAACCCTGCGCTGCTTTCATAAAAAAAGCCAAAGCCGCCGGTATGAACTGGGCCTTTGTGAACATTTCTTTTGTGGGCACCAAGGAACTTCTTGCCGAGCTGGGTTCGGATAAAGAAAATGTAATGATAACTGAAGTTGTTCCCGTGCCATATGAGACCGATTCCATACCTCTGGTACAATCTTATCGTGCAGCCATGACCGCTGCCGGACAGCAGGACAAGATCAACTTTACCAGCTTCGAAGGTTACATCGATGCCATGGTTTTGGTTGAGGGTTTAAAGAAAGCAGGCAAGGACATGGATAGAGATTCTTTCATCGCTGCCATGGAATCCATTTCCGACCTGGATATCGGCGGCCTGAAGATAGGGTTTTCGCCCACCAATCATCAGGCTCTGGACTATGTGATACTGACTAAAGTAATAGACGGTAAACTGCAGCAAATAAAGTAAACGAAAAGGTAAGCGGCGGGGATATGTTCCCCTGCCGCTTACCTTAGTTCCCTACGGAAATACCGGCATAAGATTCTTCCGGGATATTTAACGCATATAAATGGTCCGCACAGTATCGATAAGCCTGCGCTTTTCGGATATTCTTTTTTACCCGCAACAGCGCAGTGCAAAAGAATACGGACCGGTTTTCCAATATAAAAAAATATTTGCCTAATAGTCATAGTTGTACAATAATATTAGTTTACGATAAGCATGCCTATTATAAAAGTATCTTTACGGAAGGCATGCGTATAGTAAGGAGGAGCATTATGAGAACAAGCAAAGTTTTATTCGTAGTAATTATCATTTTCGGTCTTTTATCATTTTCTCTGGCCAGGGGGCCAGGAAAAGGTAAAGCCGGAGAAACCTCAGTATCTCTGGAGGATTTAAAGAATCGTGATACCCAGCTCCAGACCGCCGGTAAAATTTTCAGAGGAAATATCCAGGCCTTGAAGCCGCTCAAAAAAATAGCGATAGCGGAATTCACAGTGTGTTATCTCACCAGTTATGAAGATGAAAGAATGGGACTGGAAACCCAGATGAAGCTTGCTTTTAATGATGACAACTTCAGGCAGGGTTCAGACCTTCTCTATGATTCTTTTGTAAAGAAATTTCAGGACGCAGGATATGAAGTGGTGCCAAAGGCTGATGTGCAGGCCAATGCCAACTTCCAGAAATTGGCAGGCAAGGATAGCGAAGACATGATCAATTACACCATGGAAGACAAAAAAACCATGAAATTTCGAATGATCCCTGCTACCGGATTCAAGGCTACCGGAGGCGGAATCGGAGCATTCGGTTCAGGAGAAGCCGCTAACGCTTTGGCCCAGATGGGCAACAGAAGCCTTTATCCGCGGATTACCAAAGATTTGGGAGCGGACGCTACTATTACCGTTCATCTCAACGTCGGCTTTGATAAAAATTTCAAGCTGGTCGTGTTCTGGTCCAGAAGCGGCGTCAGCCTCATGAAAATTTATCAGGGGTTCACAGATGACGGGCATGATAACGTAGCAGCTGTTAACGAATATGAAATACATAACAGTTTCTTTACTTTGACAGAAGCGTTGAACGTATCCGGCAAGGAGCTTACCTTTAAAGAGTATATGGATAACATGGATATGCTTCAGAACTCATTACTGGATTGTTTGCTCACAGCTGCAAAACAGTAGTTTTTTGTAGTTGAAGGTATGTGATAACCGTCAGGGTAAGGAAGGTTTATGACAGTTATTAAAATATAGTCAGTCGGTAACCTACGCCCTGTTCGGTGCCGATCAGTCCTTTTATGCCTGTATTGTTCTCCAGCTTTCTGCGCAACTGACTTACATAAATGCGTACATAATGGGCCTGCTGCACAGCATGTGGGCCCCAGACTTCTTTTAATAACTGGCTTTGAGTTATAATTTTCCCTTCATATTTTACCAGGACCTTTAAAAGGTTAAATTCTGTAGGTGTAAGTTCAACCAGGAGTGTATTTACTTTTACTACTCTGGTATTAAAATTTATTTCCAATGGGCCATTGGAATAAACAGGGGATTCCTTCAGGTTTACAGCATGTCTCAGGGCAACGCGTATTCTGGCCAGGAGTTCAGTCATGCTGAAAGGTTTGGTCAGATAATCATCTGCTCCGGCGTCCAGTAAATTTTCTTTCTCTTTGTCGGTGTTACTTACTGTTAATATTATTACGGGGACAGCAGATTGCGCTCGAATATTACTTAGTACTGTTTGGCCGGGAATATCCGGCAGTTCCAGGTCAAGAATAACAACATCAGGGTGATTGTTATTAAACATTTCCAGTCCATCTTTACCGGTTTTGGCTAAAAAAAGCTTATATCCCTGGGCGTCCAGACTTATTTCCAGAAATCTTCTGATAGATTTTTCATCGTCAATTATGAGTATTTTTGCACCCCGGTTCATGGGTTTTCCTCAGCAGGTAATTTCGGTTGGAGTGTCAGGGGTAAGGCAATTTGTATTTCTAACCCTCCCTTAATTCGGTTCATAGCTTTTATGGAACCTCCGTGGGCTTCTATTACGCTTTTGGCTATTGTTAAGCCGAGCCCAGTACCGCCGGTCGGAGAGCCGGGTACCCTGTAAAATTTATCGAAAATAGCGGATAGAAGTTCCGGGGGCACACCCGGGCCGTTATCGGCTATGGTAATTGTCAGTTGTCTTTCGTCATTACTGACATTTATGCTGATTATGGATTTTTGGGGAGTATAGATTGCAGCATTTAATAAAATATTTTTTATGGCGGTTTCCATTAACCCATAATCAATTTGTATAAACGGTAACTTGTCTTTAATATCCAGTTTAAGTTTATGCTCCGCCAGTTGTTTGCTCAAATTTCCGATACAAGTTGAAAGCACTTCTCCGATATCATTCCATTCCTTTTTTAAAGTCAAAACTCCGGAAGATAACCTGGACATATCCAGAATGTTGGTTATTTCGTAATTCAACCGTTCTACAGCTTCCCCCAATTCTTCCAGTAATTGTGAACGGATTTTTTTGTTATTATGCATTTGTTCATTTTGGAGAGCCGATGCCAGGCCGACAATAGCGGTCATAGGTGTTTTTAATTCATGGGAGATACTATTAAATATGGTTTGATAAAGCCTTTCCGATTCTTCCAGTTTCTGGGCGTCACGCGACCTTTCCTGAAAAAGTTTTTTTTCCAGATAAATTGCCAGTTGTTTTGAAATTACCTGCAGAAGAGTTTTTTCATCCGGTGTTAAGGGTTTGGATTGCTTCGGCTCAAAAGATAAAACTCCGGTCATCATTGAGGAGCCGTTCAGGGGGACATAAAAAGCGCTGGAAAGCGACAATGTATCTGTAGACCAGCCAGCGGGTTGATTGTTTTCGAACACCCAGTTCACCACAGCCAGTTGTTTTTTATCAAACACGGCAGGATCGATGGTTTGCAGGTCCTTGGAATTAATTTTATCAATGTAAAAAATTAATATTTTGCCATTAAAAATTGTTTGAACTTGTTCGGTAAAATCTTTAATACATTCAGTTCTCTCTTTAGCTTGGGCAATAATTTTAACAATGTTGAACATGGTTTCGGTCCGGGTTTCCCTGATACGCAGCAAACGTTCACGTTCTCTGATCCGATGTGCCAACAGTCCGGTGATAATTGCGGTAAAGCCATAGGCTAAACACATTATCAAATCCGCTGCTTCCCGGATGAAGAAAGTTCCGACAGGGGGAATAAAAAAATAATTCCAAAGCAAAGCACTGAGCAAGGCTGAGAAAATAAGCGGCCCGAACCTCGCGAACATACTGATAATAGTTATAGCCAATAAATATATAAAACCGATCGACTTATATCCCAGATAAGGTACCAATAGAAAATTGATCAGAGTTACGATCAGAAGTATCCATATTGTTTGCCAATAATTTCCTTTTAGAGTGATCTTGACATTCATGGTTGGTTTAAATTTCGTCTGTTCAGGCAAAGAGTCTTCTCTTAATACATGCACGTCAATGTTAATTTCTTTTACCATGCGGTCCAATAACGTGCCGCTTTGGATTATTTTTTGGATAAAATTCGGACGAGGTCGACCAACAATGATTTGGGTTATCAGACGCGACTCAACAATACGTTTTATAGCCGCGATGATATCAGTATCAACAGTTGAAATAACTTCAGCGCCAAGTTGTCTGGCAAGTTCCAGGTTTTCTGCCAAACGCCTGTTGTCTTCATCGGATAATACAGCACTGTTTTGCACATTAAGAGCTATCCATGTGGAATTGGTGGCAAACGCGATACGTCTGGTCGCTCTTATTAATCTTTTAGAATGAGGGCTATGGCTTACAGCTACCATAAACCGCTCATTTGTTCTCAAAAATTTTGTATTCCCGCTCAAGCTGGTCAGGTAGTCCAGATCCTTATGGACAATCTCGCTGGTAAAACGAAGCGCAAGCTCACGTAATGCTGTTAACTGGTCGGTTTTAAAAAAATTGTCCAGCGCGGTTATAGCCCTGTCCTCAAGATATACTTTACCTTCTTTTATGCGCAACTGTAGGACATCCGGAGGTAAATCTATCAATTCAATCTGGTCCGCTCGTTCCAGTATGGAATCAGGGACCAGCTCACGGACCGTAATGCCGGTTATCAGCTCCACATCTTCTTTGCGGCTTTCCACATGTTGAATATTTAAAGTTGTATAGACATTAATTCCCTGATTTAAAAGTTCCTCTACATCTTGCCAACGCTTGGCGTGCCTCATACCCGGGATGTTAGTATGAGCGAGTTCATCCACCAGGACCACCTGCGGTTTGCGTTTCAAAACTGCTTCTATGTCCAGCTCTTCAAAAACTTTATTTTTGTATTCCACTTTTAATCTGGGGATTTTTGGGATTTTTTGGGCCAGGGACTCTGTTTCTTTTCTGCCATGGGTTTCTACTAACCCTATAATCACATCTACCTTTTCTTTTAGCAGAACATCAGCCGCTTCCAGCATTGCGTATGTTTTACCCACGCCCGCGCACATACCCAGGAAAATGCGCAGATGGCCGGATGAAGACGTGTTTTCAGAATGCTTTACAGCTTTAAGAAGCGCGTCAGGATCAGGTCTGTTATCCTTATAGCTCATTTCTCTATTATAACAAGTGTATCAAGGGCAAGATTTAATTTCAGTACATTAACCCTGGGTTCTCCCAAAACATGAAAATCTCTGGCTTCTGCTATTTTGTAAATTAACCCCTCGATTTTCTTCTTTTCCGCTTCAGACCAGTTACGTGCTTTAATAATTCTGTCTACCTGCAGCTCAGCGGCTTTTAAACTTATATGTGGGTCCAGTCCGCTACCGGATGTAAATAACATTTCAGCCGGAACTTCTTTGGCTGTAAAATTATTTGTTAAAAATGACGCTTTACGATCGGCTATAGCTTTTTGCATTGCTTTACTGCTTATCGCCAAATTACTACCGCCAGAAGGTAGCGGGTCATAATCAATAGCCGAAGGACGGGGCCAAAAATATTTTGGGCTTATAAATTGTTGTCCGATCAGGCTTGAGCCCACAATTTTATTATTTACTGTCAACAAGCTTCCCTGGGCCTTTTCCGGGAAAAACTTTAACGAGGCAATGGTTATCAGCAGTGGATATATCAAGCCTGTAAGTATAGTCAGCGCCAAAAAAAGCAGGAACGCTGATTTTATGGTTTTCATAAATCCTCCTTACGAAACCAATTTGAGACCGATAACTATAATATCGATCAACTTGATCCCGATAAACGGTAAAATTATTCCGCCCAGACCATAAATTAATAAATTACGCATTACCAACGCCGAGGCGCTGCGGGCATAATAAGGAACGCCGCGTAGGGCCAGAGGGATCAAAAATACTATTATCAGGGCATTAAAAATTACGGCGCTCAGAATAGCGCTTTGCGGTGAAGACAGGCGCATAATATTTAATGCGGATAAGGGGCCCTGGTTATTAACCGAATACAAAAAACCGAACATGGCCGGGATAATAGCAAAATATTTAGCCACATCATTAGCGATACTGAATGTTGTCAAGGCGCCCCGGGTCATCAATATTTGTTTGCCGGTTTCCACGATTTCGATAAGTTTTGTAGGATTACTGTCCAAATCTATCATATTCCCGGCTTCTCTGGCTGCCTGTGTGCCGGTATTCATTGTTACTCCTACATCGGCTTGAGCCAGGGCCGGCGCGTCATTGGAACCGTCACCGGTCATGGCCACCAAATGTCCACCATCCTGTTCCAGCCTTATACGGGATAGCTTGGACTCGGGAGTAGCTTCGGCAATGAAGTCATCCACACCTGCTTCTGCCGCGATAGCCGCGGCTGTCAGAGGATTATCCCCTGTAATCATTACCGTACGTATACCCATTTTGCGCAGTTCCGCGAACCTTTCTTTAATGCCGCCTTTAACCATATCTTTCAACTGAATAATTCCCAGGATGAGTCCATTTTCGCTGACTGCCAGAGGAGTACCACCCTCCTGTGCGATTTGTTTTCCAAGTTGTTCGATTTCTGTGGGGATATTTTCTCCAAGTTCCTTTGCATAACGACAAATAGCTTCCACCGCTCCTTTACGGATAGAGGTTTTTATCATACCTTTTTCATCCGTGTAATCTACTCCGCTCATTTGCGTCTGGGCAGAAAACGGAATAAAGTTCGGCACGCCTTCTATGTTATGGATTGAACGCAGGTTAAACCTGTTTTTAGCTAAAACCACAACAGAACGGCCTTCAGGTGTTTCGTCCGATAAAGACGCGGCCTGGGCTACCTCTGCCAGCTTTTCTTCTGTTATTCCCTGCACAGGGAAAAAGGCGGTTGCCATTCTGTTCCCCAGAGTAATGGTCCCTGTTTTATCCAACAAAATAATATCAATATCACCAGCGGCTTCAATAGCCCTGCCGCTTTTGGCAATTACATTTTTTTTAATCAGTTTATTAATACCGGCAATTCCTATAGCGCTAAGCAGTCCGCCGATTGTTGTAGGTATTAAGCATACCAGCAGCGCGGTAAGCACTGTAATCGAAACCATAATACTGCTGTCCTGACCGGCTGATCTTGTAGCATAATCAGCGAAAAACTTAAGCGTAGCCACAGTTACCAGAAAAACAATCGTCATTCCGGACAAAACCACGCTTAAGGCAATTTCATTAGGAGTTTTTTGACGTTTCGCGCCCTCAATCATCGTTATAATGCGGTCAATAAATCCTTCGCCTTTTTCCACTGTTACTTTTATAATAATTTTGTCACTTATGACCCTTGTACCGCCCGTAACTGCGCTTCTATCCCCGCCGCTTTCCCTGATAACAGGAGCAGATTCTCCTGTGATGGCCGACTCATCTACGCTGGCTATGCCTTCAATAACATCGCCGTCTGCAGGAATTATATCGTTTGCTTCGCAAATCACAGTGTCACCTTTTTTTAAAGTTGCGGCCGCTACATTTTTTATTTTTCCATTAATCAGTAGTTTCGCGATATTATCTTTGCGTGTTTTTTTTAAGCTCTCAGCCTGAGCTTTACTGTGTCCCTCGGCAACTGCCTCGGCAAAATTTGCAAAGTAAACTGTGGCCCATAACCACAGGCTGATTTGCAACTCAAAGGTAAAGGAATTATGTTCTGCAATATTCTGCAAAGTTATCAAAGCCGTAAGTATGGCCCCTATGTAACATACAAACATAACCGGATTACGCATCTGCACACCGGGGGCAAATTTTTTAAAAGCATCCAGTGCTGCTTGTTTATAAATTTTACTGTCTATTTTTACATTATTTTGTTCGTTCATGATATTTCCTAAAATAATAATTTATGGCTTAAGAGCAAAAAATGCTCCATTACCGGACCTAATGCTAAAGCCGGAAAAAAATTCAGCCCCGCCACTATTAATATGACTCCAAACAAAAGTACAGCGAAAGTAATATCATTTGTTGAAAAAGTGCCCGAGGAAGCAGGGATTGTTTTTTTATTGGCCATACTTCCGGCAATAATAATACAAGGAATTATTACAGAAAATCTGCCTATGAGCATCACCATGGCCAGGGCCAGATTATAAAAAGGGGTATTGGCATTTAACCCGGCAAAGGCACTGCCGTTATTCCCGGCGGCAGAAGTAAACGCGTATAATATTTCGCTGAACCCATGAGGCCCGGGTATGGTTGTACTGCTTGATCCCGCCGGTATTGCTAAAGCCAGGCTGGTACCGAACAAAATGAAAATTGATGATGTGAGAATACCGATTATTGCCAGTAGAATTTCTTTTTTTTCGATTTTTTTCCCTAAATATTCAGGTGTACGTCCTGCCATAAGTCCTGCCAAAAATACTGTCAGCATGATAAAAAGTATCATTCCGTACATTCCTGAGCCGATACCGCCGAAAATGATTTCGCCCAGCATAATATTAAACATAGCCACACCACCTGTTAGCGGTGTAAAACTGGAATGCATGGCATTAACAGACCCGTTAGATACTGCTGTAGTTGTAGCGCCCCAAAGAATGCTGTTCACTACGCCCAGACGGGTTTCCTTACCTTCCATAAGCCTGGTACCTAGTGAATGTCCTATGGAGTATTCGTAGTGGAGGGCTATAAATAGGCCCAGCAGCAAAATAATAAGCATTACCGTAAAAATAATAATGGCATGTTTTCTGGAGCCGATCATTATGCCAAAGCTGTAAACAAGTGCAGCCGGCAGTATTAAAATTGCGAGCATTTCCAGAAAGTTGGAAGTAGGGGTAGGATTTTCATAGGGATGAGCACTATTGGCGTTAAAGTAACCACCGCCATTAGTTCCCAGCTGTTTAATGGCAATTTGTGAAGCAACCGGTCCGAAGGGCAGAGTTTGTTTTTGCTGTTCCAGAGTAATTATTTCCTTATTGGCTGAAAAATTTTGAATTACTCCCTGACTTACTAATAGCAAAGAAAAAACAAGGCAAATCGGAAGCAGGATATAAACAACACTTCTGGTAATATCAGCCCAAAAATTACCCAGTTCAGCAGTTTTCATGCGTATAAATCCGCGGACTAATACTGCGAATACAGCCAGGCCCGTAGCCGCACTTAAGAAATTTTGTACGGTCAGGCCAAACATTTGCGTCAGATAACTCATGGTTGTTTCGCCGGCATAACCCTGCCAATTAGTGTTTGTCATAAAACTGACAGCGGTGTTTATTGCCGAGAATAGTTCCGCTTTAGGCATATGATTAGGGTTCAGGGGTAAATGATGTTGCAATAGCTGTAAAAATAATACTGCCAGAAACCCAAATAAATTAAACCAAAGCAGCGCGGCTAAATAATCTTTCCAATTCATTTCCTGCTTTTCATCGATGAAACAAATTTTGTAGATTAATTTTTCCAACCAGCCGAAAACAGAGCTCAGTATATGTCTGCGGCCTTCTAAAACAGCGGCCATGTAGCTGCCGAATATCGGTACAAGCAGTATTAGGAAAAAGAAATAGGCTGCAATTTGCATTATGCCATTTATCATTTGGACAGACCCTAAAATTTTTCCGGGTTAAACATGGCGTAAACCAAATAAATCAGTAGCAATACAACAATAATCCCGGCAATTATAAATTTCATTATTTGCTCCAGTTTAATTAGTAACTGATGTCAATTATAGTTCAAAGAAAAGATATCACAAGTAAATAAAGGCCGGGAAAATGTAAAAATAGTGTAAAAAAATACGCTTTTTATTGGATTTCCAATGTGATTATTCCGCTGAAGGTGGATTTGTAGCGGGGTAGTCATTATTGAATGTGGTACTGTTTAAATGGTATAATACGATTATGAAATTAACTAAAAATGAAGCCCGTAAGATAGCAAAATCATCCTCCAGCATTGAAGGATATAAAGGTTCTTCTTCAAAAATCAAGAAAGAAGCTGAATTGCTTTTCAAAAAAGCTTATCGTGACTGATCGTTACTATGTTTCCGGCAAGCATCCTGAGAATAAATACTATCCCGACACCTATATATTAGTTAATAAACTTAACATAAAAAATGATGAATTGTTAACCGAGTTTGAAAACATGGCATTGGCAAGAACAGTTGAATATTTCTATTCGCAGATTGAGAAAATTGATAAATTGGATTCACTTTTATTAAAAAGTATTCATAAATATTTTTTGGAAAAGTTATATCCCTGGGCAGGAAAATTCCGGACCGTAACCTTGAAAAAAGATAAAACTACATTTGCAATGCCTCAATATATACCCCAACTTATGTCTGACCTTGATAACAAGTTAGCTGATGATAAATATCTGAAAAAATTCAGCCTGAAAAAATTGGTCTATTATAAATGTGAACTGATCTCTATTCATCCTTTTCGAGAGGGTAACGGTAGGACTATAAGGCTTTTTTGCGATTTGTTATGCCTTAAAAATGGAGTAGACCGAATACATTATCCTGACAATAATAATGACTTTACTGTCTCATATATGAAAGCCAGCGAAGCTGCTGTTTTAAAAGCAAATTGTGAGCCCATGTATAAATTATTAAAAACTTTGTTATGAAATTTATTAGAAGTTGTTAACAAAAGATTCCTCGACTTCGCTCGGAATGACGCCGCCTGCGCTTCGCTCCGGTCGAAATGACGTTTCACTTTTCACGCTTCACGATTCAACTTTCTACTGTCATGCTTCGTAATACTTGGCCATGCTTCCCTTCGACAAGCTCTGGGTAAACTGGCTCAGCATGACTCGACTCCACGATTCAACTTACCCCCTACCACCTATCTCTTACCCCTTACATTTTCTCCCTTATTAATCTGGCAATTTCCTTCAGGCCCGCAGTGTCTTCCTTTTGCCGGTCATTAACATTTTTTATTCTATACAGATAATTTCTGGGGTCATAGCCTAACGAATCCTGGTCGCCTTTTTTCCTGGGAAGCAGCGCTAACTCAAAAAATCTGCCGCTGGTTTCATGCCAGGCGTAGTTAAATCCGTCTGCGGCGCTAAATATTTTTTTGGTCGCTATTATCAGCTGCTGTAACCCTGCTTGAACATTTTCAGGTATTTCTGTAATTGACCTTACTCTTTTGCGCGGATGTAAAAGTATATGTCCCGGGACTATCGGGTTCGTGGCAAGTACCGCGTAAACAAACTTGTTTTCCGGAAGAATGATATTTTCCCTTGGCCCGGGCACATCATCCGTCTGATAATTGCTAACCCCGTCGTCACCTTCGTGTCTGGGAATAATATGAAAATGCAGGTGAGCTACACTTTGTCCGGCTATCCTGCCTTCATTCCAGGCGAAATCAAACCTTTCGGCCTGAAAAACTTTTTGCAGGACCGGTAGCATCTTTTTGATAATATTCAGAACAGCAGAAAATTCTTCAACTGAAATTTCGTTTATAGTTTTTATTGGCCGTCTGGGGCACACCAGCAAATGTCCCGGATGAATAGGCGACTGCGCCGGAAATACAAAGGCTAGTTCATTGGCATACACAAGACGGTCCGAGATATGTGGAGTATTTATATCAAAAAATGCCGGGCCGCTGCGCAGTGAAGCTATTTTGTTCCTCATATATTTAATATGCCACAAAATTTGTGAGTTAAACCCGGCGCATAGCGAAAGCGACCGACATGTAAATTACTTTCCAAGTCATTGCGAGCGAAGCGTGGCAATCTATATAACTATCAATGTAGATTACTTCGTCGCTAAACTCCTCGTAATGACTAATAAGTTTTTATTTTCTTTCAGCCGTTTTCTTCCTTCGTCCTTCTTCCCTCCTCCTTCCTCCTTCATTTCCCTT
>JAQURL010000044.1:17513-21365 GCA_028715625.1 Candidatus Margulisiibacteriota bacterium
TTTGGCGGGAAATCCAATACGAATTCACCCCGGAATTCGTTGGCTCTTTCTATTCTGATCAAATCGTCAAACAATCTCACCTGGCGTTCAAGTCTGCATTGTTCGCAATGTTCCGTGACAGACATTACCTGATTTATCCTTGATCCCGAAAATATTTCGGCCATTCCAGTTCTGTAGATGTCCCGGGTAAAGGCGAATTCGGTCTTCTGAAATTTATCGCTGGCACGGCAGGCGATAACAGCCGGTTTTTTATCCATAGACATAAACAATGGGTTCCATAATGCGCTGCCGCATATATCGCGTTCATTTCTGGTCCTCGCGTCATAATATACAGATTCCCCGGTTGTTCCTTTAAAGAGCTCTGTCGAATAGCGGATCATTGTTCCCGAGTTGCTGAATTGCGCCAATTGTTCTAACTCTTCTATTGTTTTTGCCTTTGTTTTTTTATCAAATTGAATTCCCCAAGCTTTGTAAGAAGGTTCCACCACGTTCAGATAAACATAATCCAGCCCCAGGTCTACAAAACGCTTGGTCATATCTGTGTAACTACCGGTATTTTCCGGAAGTATCAGCGAGGCTACCCCGACCAGCATATCTTTACGCCGGCCGTTATCTTCGGTTTTTTTAATCAATTTTTCCAGATTTTCCATAACCCTGTCCAACCCTGATTGAGGATTATCCAGGCCTTGGTAACGCAGATAGGAAGACGGCGATAATCCTTTTATGGAAATTGTGAGCATAGAAACCGTATCTGCGATCGAGTCTTCTTTGTCCTGTCGTTCTGTTCCCGGAAAAATA
Organism: Candidatus Margulisiibacteriota bacterium; assembly: GCA_028715625.1. Classification (NCBI taxonomy): domain Bacteria; kingdom Bacillati; phylum Candidatus Margulisiibacteriota; species Candidatus Margulisiibacteriota bacterium. The sequence continues at coordinate 18,312 of JAQURL010000044.1, forward strand.
AAATTGCTGCTGAGAAAAGTACGGATGTTACGCTCATACATATACCTCAGAAATTTATCCATGTCTTTATGCAGAGTCGGTTCTCCATCACCGGAAATAATTGCAGATAATGTTCTGGGCCTTGGTTGCTGGGCATCCATAAAATCAATAATTCCCGTTATACTTTCCAGAGGAATAAAAAATGGCGTTTTATGACGAAAGGTAAAAGGGCAGATAATGCATTTGGAATTGCAGGCGCTGGAAGGATATAAATAAAAACGAGGCAGTATATGTTTACCTTTCTGCAAATAGGCCTTTACAGCCATAAATACATCAAAGGGACTTCCCGGATAAAAACTGGAGGGATGAGCCGTTATGGTTTCTATAATCCTGCCTTTCACCACATAACTGATCGAGTTAAAGGGCATACGAAAGAAATGTTCTTCAGGATTATCCTGCAGGGTTTTAAGGTTTGAAGCAACAACCTGCTTCTGGTTCAGCTTAATCAGGGCAGTGCCTGATTCAATAAACAGATTTCCCGATTTGTTCAGGTGAATTATGCTCTTTGTGCTTATAATTTTGTTATGCATTTATATTTTTCTTATCAAAAAAAATAGTCATCAAGGCTGGATTCCTTTTGCAGTTGTCCGGACTTATATCTTTCCACAGTGTTACTCACCCAGCCCTGACGGCAGCTTGCGTCGTTACAAAATGGGCCCCGTTTGTTAAAATAATAGTACTCCAGCAGGGCAACTCTGAATATATCCATGTCTCCGTTTTTCAAGGGATTACCCAGGCTCAGTTCAGGATTATTGCACAGAAGAAAATCCTGATATTCCTCGCCGGTAGCTCGCTGTACCCGATGGGCAAGCGCGTTAAAACATTTATTAAACGGCTGTATATCATGAAGCCGGTTGAGCGATTTCCCTGCCAGGGTTTGGAAATTGGTATTAAAATCCAGAAAGTTCGCGTAATTCTTTTCTTTTTTCGCAGCATTCAATACTTCGGCCACCTGTTGTTCCAGTTTTCCCTGAGTTTCTTCCGGTACCAGAGAACAAAGCCCGGCCCTAATCATTGCCACATTATCAATACCTGGAGCGATAGGTCTGAACTGAATATTAAATTTTTTTTTAACTGCTTCGGATTGAGTGACTGTCCACTCAAACCAACCTTTCAGAAAATCACTTATCTCTGAAATATTTTCACGGCGGTAGAGGAACCCCACGCCCACATAAGGTATGTCGGTTTTTAACAGTAACTCTTTTACATTGCTCACAACAGCATCATATCTGGGGCGACGTTTAAGCAGCAGATATGTTTCAGCGTTGGAGCAGTCCAAAGACGATCTTTGCCAGTTTATATATTTTGTCCAGGGCCCCTTTACCAGCCTCGTATTATTGTTAATAAGACCCAATGAAACTTTGGGTAAAATACGCTTGATCTCACAAATAACATCATTCAGGTTTTTGCCCTCGTTTTGATAGACATTCGGTTCCCCGCCTCCGGTTACAATAATTGCCTTCGGTTGCAGTCTGGAAAGTAACGGAGCAATATAGCCGAAAGGAATGGTTTCATTACTTTTGTCTCGATAGTGGCATTCAATGCAATCAAGATCGCATTTATCCGTAATATGAAATTCCAGAACTCCGGTTGTATATGCTCGCATTAATCTCTGTTTGAATTCTTCCAGGCTTGTACCCCTGCTTGTTCTCACAAGTTCAGCCAGCGTCTCTTGTATGTTGATATCATATCTTTGCAAAGCGTCCAGGATTTGCATATTTGTTTCAAACCTTTTGCTATTATCGCCTGAAGAGAGCAGGTCGTATTTGCTCCCGATACTAAGCTTATCATCAATAAGCTCCATATGGTTCAACACGCGTAGAGGATTTCTGAGCAATGTATTTACAGGTGACTTGGTTATTATTAATGCTGAAATTATTTTGTAGTTCATTTTTGCTTCGTTCCCAGGTGACAAGGCACTTTTAATTAATAAATATATCGGAAAAAAAATCATAAAATTTCAGTTAAAAGAGGCCAGATAGTTGAGCGGATTATCGGGGAATTTTTTGTTTATATTTCGATAATTTAATAGAAACAAGCTTAAGGTGACTAATGATTAAATATAAACTTGTATCTTTTATAAAAATCGCGCTGCCAACTTTAAGCGTCCAGATTACGCAAGCCTGCAATTATTCCTGTATTCATTGCGACTTTCAAAAAAGTATCAGAATGACGATGAATCAGCGTCCGCTGCATATGTCTTTGGAATTGTTTCATAAAATAGTTGAGCAGTATCAAGCCTATGCTCCGAATACACTCAGGCACGTTTCCCTGTCTGCAGGCGGAGAACCCATGATGCATCCGTCATTTAATGAAATTTGCAGGTATCTTGATAGGGCCGGGATATCCTTTGGGTTTGATACCAACGCTTCTAAATTGGATTTTCCCACTGCTACCGGACTGCTTTCTTTGCCGCACTTTAAACGCATTGTTTTTTCCGTGGATGGATTTAGTGCTGATGTCTATGAAGCAATCAGAAGGGGTGGAAATTTTGAAAATGTTATTGAAAACATACGAAATTTTCTTGCATTAGCCGGATATTATGATCGAAAAGATATAACAACCAGGATTAACATGGTCCTGCAGTCAAAAAATGTACATGAAGTTGAAAATATGATTTCGTATTGGACCCCTCAGGTTTCTCAGGTAAACATCAGTGTGCTTCGAAAGGGGACACGATTTATATCTCCCAACTGGCTGCCGGCCGAACGCAAGTCATGCGATTTTTTGCGTAATTATATGCGTATACTCACAGATGGTACGGTTATTGTATGTTGTATAGATGATCAATTTGTGTCCTTCATAGGCAATTTTAATGAATCAAGTCTGGAAGATATCTGGAATGGTCCTGAATATCAAAAGTTGCGGGCAGCACATGATTCGGGGGATTATGGTTATTTCCCTGTTTGTTCTGATTGTGATGCCTGGGCCGGGTTTTACCCTGCTCGCGAGTTCAGACAATTTTCAGATACCATAACTGTAGGCGTTCGCCCTGCAAACATCATTGCTTTTAAG
>JAQURL010000045.1 GCA_028715625.1 Candidatus Margulisiibacteriota bacterium
CATCAGGGTGTACTTTTTCTGGATGAAATCCCCGAATTTAACAAATATGTGCTGGAAGCCCTCAGGCAACCCATGGAAGACGGCGTTGTGCATGTTTCCAGAGCGCTGAACTCATTTAGTTACCCCGCTTCCTTTATTATGATTGCCAGCGCTAATCCCTGTCCCTGTGGCTATAGTCAGCATCCTGTTAAAATTTGTACCTGTTCCGATTTTAAAAAGAAAACGTATCTGCAAAAAATTTCCGGACCGCTTCTGGACCGTTTTGACATGGTCGTGGAAATGAAACCTGTGCAAGAAAATGAACTATTAAATCTGCCGGACGGCGAATCGTCACAGGAAATCAAGAAAAGGATTGCCGCGGCCAGAAATATTCAACAGGAACGGTTTTCCGGAAATGACTTAAAAGTGAATGCCCGCATGAAAACAGCCGACATTGATTGTTTCTGTAAACTTGATAGTGAAGCCCGCCAAATTCTGGAATTAACCGTGCAAAAATTCGCTTTAAGCGCCAGGGCCATACATAAACTCTTAAAGGTTAGCCGCACTATTGCTGACTTGGAGCAGGAAGAAAAAATTAACCAACAACATTTGCTGGAAGCTTTGCAATACAGGGCCCAGCTGGACTATACGGTATGACCGGCATGCAGGAACCATCAATAAACAGTATGTCCATTCCTTTCAAAAAGGGTATAAATGCTGAGGAGCTTATCAAACTGCATCTTTCCGAGAGACTGCAATTTCCGCAAAGAGATTATTATTATGAATATACTGTTAACGCCGACAGTCTGGAGGTTAAATATCCGGAAAGTCAGAAGCATTGCCTGTTACTAAAAGCTCAAAAAAAACAAAAGTTGCTGTTGAAAGACTATAAAAAATATGTTTTATATTTGTTGATTATATGTGGACTGAATTACATTGTATTGCTGCAGAACTCTTGCCACTTCAAAATTATTCATAAGCAGCAAATCAAAAGTAATAACCGGATTTATTCGGAGCAACAGAAAATATGTCAGATAAAAAACGTCAGGTCAGCAAATGAGCTTTACCTAAATTTTCTAAACAGGATAATGGTCCTGCCACTGTGCATTCAAAAATTGGAGATTACTAACAGCAACTTTGAGCTAAGCGGCTATGTGGATCAGGAGCAGCTTGAAAATTTCAACAAAAAAATTCTGGTTTATAACTGGCAAAGTAAATTAACCGCTTATCAGGCTGGGCCTTATTTTTTTATTACTCTGAAAGGACAGTTATGAAACAGGTGCTGGCTTCCAGTATGCTTCTGGCAGCTTTGTTGTTGTCGATTAATAGTTATATTTTTTTTGAAAATCTGAACACTATTCATATTAACAATTCAAGAAATGATAAAAAAAGTAAAAATAATCCGGTGATTGAAGAACATTTAAGCGACTGGGATTTACAAACAGATGGTCAATATAGCTGTGAAAATTTTTCCCAACACCAGTTGGATAATCTTCTTGCCTTTTTGCGGCGCAGTAATAATCAGCGGATTATTTCCTTAAAAATTGATCCCAAAAAGGCTTTGGCAGTATTTCAGGCGGTGAACAATCATGAATAAATATGTGTTTTTGGTTTTTCTGTTAAGCACTGCTTACTGCGCGCAGGCGGTATTTACCGGCAGCCCGGCCTATTCTGCTCCGGTCTATTCTAATAATGCTCCCAAACCGGTACCCAGGATAATAACCTATAATTTTTTATCAGAACCCGATATTATTAATGTATTCACAACTTTATTCCCAAATCTGCGTATCAGTAACAGCAGTTCCAAAAAAATTGTCATGGCATTGGGCGACAAGAATGATTTGGACAGGTTTGAACTGTTCCTGAAAAAAATAGATACTGCCCGTCCCAACATCAAATATTCAACGCAGTTAATTGAAATTAATTCCAATGAATTAAGGAAAATGGGAATGGATTGGCAGGAATATGCCAACCAGATAAAAATGAGCGAACTCAAAGGAATAAAACAGTTTTTTGAGCAGTTATCATTTTTAATAAAAACCGGAGAAGCCAAGATACTGGCTAACCCGGAAATAACCAGCATCATTGAGGAGGAAGCCTGTATCAAAGTAGGCGAGCGTATCCCTTACGCCCTGCCTGTAGATTATTCCAGCAGCAAATCCGGCTGGCAGCTGCAATATATTGACGCTGGCATTCAACTGAAAATAAAGGGAAAGATTGTCTCGGACAACATTATTAATACTCATATCTTTACAGCTATCAGTAATATTAAAGAATGGAAGGCAACAATAGGTGGAGAATATCCTGTATTATCCAGTCGCGAAGTAGATCTGCTTTGTCAGATAAAAGACGGGGAAACCATTATCCTGGGTGGCCTTACCAACAGTAATCAGCGTACGAATGTCAGCAAACTTCCCCTGGTCGGCGACCTTCCTTTTGTCGGGCAGTTGTTCCAGGTGCAGACCGTAGAAAATGAGGAAACAGAAGTAATTTTTCTGTTAACCCCGACTATAATCAGAATATAATTAATAAATCCTGCATAACCCAGGACTTTTAGCCGATATATATTCAATGTTTTATTTCTTAAGGTTAAGGTCAGCATGAACAAAATTGTAGCTACAAAAGTAGAAATTTTTTACAAAAAAAGAATAGCGGATATTATTCTTTCAGCTGGTTTTTTCTTAATATCGGCCGCCTTAATTTACCCATTGGCAGCGTTTTTGATCTGGTTAAACGGCTCCATTAATGACAAAGCCCGCGGCCCCATAATGTTTATTCAGGACAGGGTAGGCCTCCATGGCAAAGTTTTTAAAATGTACAAATTAAGGACCATGGAAGTAGAGCCGACAGATGGAGGCAGGAAAAATTTAACTACCATCGGATATATTTTGCGAAAATGGCATCTGGATGAATTTCCGCAATTATGGAATGTCCTTAAGGGAGAAATGTCTATGGTAGGGCCCAGGCCTATCCCGGAAAAACTGGATATAATGTTGGCCAAAAAGTATCAAGGTTGGAACGCTAGAAAAAACATTCTACCAGGGTTAACCAGCGAAGGTGTGCTCAAAAATTCCGACAAACAACATGATGACCTGTGGTTGGCTGAGGATATCAATTACATTAAAAACGAATCTCTATATCTTTATTTCAAAGCCATAGCAGATACCATCAAGTATTTTTTTCGGTCAAGCAGATATGCTACATACCGGATTGATGAATAGAAAATTACTTTAACCAGTTCAAAACCGGAAAACTTTTGCGGTAAGCATCCAGAAAATCCAGGTCTACATATTCGGAAATAACGCCTTCTTTTTCATAGCCGTTTGCCAGTGTTTCGCCATAGGGGTCTATAATCATGGAGTGCCCGAAATAGCTCAGGTCATCATTTATTTTACCGATGCGGTTGGCTCCGATAACATAAATCTGGTTTTCAATGGCCCGGGCTTTAAGCAGATTTAGCCAGTGTTCTTTGCGTGGGTTGGGGAACTGGGCCGGAACAAAGAGTATCTTTAGTCCCTGCTTGACCATTTCTCTGATATTTTCCGGGAAGCGAACATCAAAACAGATCTGAATGCCGATCGGTCCGTAAAAGGTCTGGAAAACCGGGATCTTATTGCCGGGCATAAAGTACTGATCCTCCTCATTTTGGAAAAAAACATGGATTTTGTCGTAATAGCCGATAACCGCTCCCTCATTAGAGATCAGATAAGAACGATTAAAATAGTTTTTTTCGCCGCGATTATTTTTTACAGGCAGGGAACCGCTGATAATATAAAATCCGTATTTTTTCGCATTGCTTTGCAGAAACTTTAAAATTTCAATTGTATGCTTGGAAAATTCGTCAAACTCATCATAATTGAAAGGAGAGGCAAACATTTCCGGCAGAACCACAAATTTGGACTTTCTGCCACCGGCAACAGCAAACATTTTTTCAATAGTTTTAAAATTCAAATAAGAATCTTTTAAAACATCATATTGCAGAATTGATACTAAAAATCTGTTCATAAATCTCTATAGGTTATTGTACTTTGTCTTTGGCTTGGATTCAACGATTGAATTATTATATGTCCAGCAGCTTTTCAATATCTTTTTTCATTTTTTGCTGCTGTTGCTGAATAGGCTTGGCAGCTTCAATTACTGTAAAGTTATACATTTTGGCCATGAGTTCATATTGCTCGGCCAGTTTGGCTTGAAAATTTTTGAGCGCCATATAATTATTGGGGCCGAAACCTATATCCATACCGCTGTCGTAATAATCCTTTTCTTTTTCTTCCTGGGTCATGCGTTCCAGTGCTTCCTCCAGCGGGATCCGGAAATAAAAAACAAGGTCCGGTTCCAGAGCGAAGTCATATAACTTTAAAACCCAGTCTTTATTCTGACCGCGCAGATAATCCTTGGCAATTGAAGTGTATATATATTTGTTGAACAGCACGGTAAAACCTGAACTCAGGGCAGGAACAACCTTGCGATGCAGAATATCGGCGAAGTCGGCTGCATGGATCAGACTGTAAGTAATTGGGAGTAATTTTTTATCTTCTTTGGCCTGATTAATGGTTTGAGCGACCAGAGCTGATTCTTTGCGTTTGGTCACCTCTACTGCGTGTCCCTTGATTTCCAACCAGTTTTTCAGCAGGTTGAATTGAGTGGTTTTGCCGCTGCCGTCCAGCCCTTCAGCCACGATGAGCTTGCCTGGGTAGGTATTTTTTTTCATAAAGATTTCCTTTTAATAATCTGCAGCACTTTTTCCCTGAAAATTTTTTGCTGCAGAGGAATAGGCGCAGTCCCCTCAATCACTTCAAAACCATATTCGCTTACCATAGAATCATATTCGGAAATAACCTTGGACTGAAACATCAAGTAGCTTTTTAAAGGGTCATTACTTAATTTCATATCCATCCCCGCTTCATAATAATTGGGAATTCTGGTTAATGTTATACGTTCCAAACTGGTGTTGACCGGGACCTTGAAATAAAAAACCCCATCAGGCTTCAAACTGAATGAATACAGATTTCTAACCCAGACCGGGTCGCAGTTGCGAGCCACGTCCCTGGCCAGTGCTGTATAAATATAACGATCAGCCAGCACTATCCGGCCTTCCTTCAAGGCTGGAATAATTATGTTGTAAAGACGGTCTGCGAAGTCTGTGGCGTGCAGCAGGCAAAATGTAGTATTATTTAATATACCTTTTTTTTTGCCTTTTTTTATAATGCTGGATACAAGTTCCGACGAGTTCCATTCAGTGAAGATTGTGCCGTAACCCTCCGACTCCAGCCATTTTTTTAGAAGGCTGAGTTGTGTTGATTTTCCGGAGCCGTCAGTTCCTTCTACTGTAATCAGGATGCCTTTATAAGGATGGGGGACCAAAATGCTGTTTTCCTGATCCGGTACTATCATTTCAATATCATTGCCTGAATTGGAGTTCTTTTTTTTATTAAATAACATAGTAAACTTGCTTACTTACCTTGGCTTTGCTATACTATATCATAACACATACCTAAAAAAAAGGTGGGGTTTTTTGCGGTAATTTTTTAGACGAGGATAATCAAACATGGTCAATATACAGGGTCCTAATTTAAATCAAATCATTAACCAAACAGTATTCAGCGCTATGTCCAATGTTAAGGGTGATAAAGGCGCTGTGCAAGCGGCCAATGCTGAAGTTATCTACAATTTGTTTTTTAAGGATGTTAAAACAAAATCCGAATTCAAAAAAAAGATCAGAGGGACTTTAAAAAAGTTGAATAATAATCTGGACGAAACGGACATAGATGGCATTCTGGATTCTCTGGATATGGCCGAACAGCCTCCTTTTTGCGCCTCTTACAGCGAAGAGGGCGTTAGTCAGCAACTCAACCTGAAAGATAATTTATTGAGAGCCGACATCTATGATATTTTTTTGATGTTCTATAAACGGCTTTATGATGAAGCCGGCAAAAAAATATCCTGAAGATATAGCCAATTTTAAAAAAATGTGGTATGCTTACCACTAAGAAAGAAAGCCCTCGATTTCCCCCCCCCTGTACGAACGAGGGCTTTCTCTTTTTAGAAGAATCCCAATGAACAATAAAATAGCTATCCAGATTAAAAATTTGACTTATAAATTTGACAAAAAGACAATTTTGTCAGACATAAAATGGGAGGTTAACGACAAAGATGTTTGGTTGGTCCTGGGCCCTAACGGCGCGGGAAAGACAACTCTGTTAAAGTGTTTGTCCGGACAATTGAAACTACAGTCAGGCTCCGTATTTATTAAAGGAAAGGATATAGCCGGGTTTACTCAGAAGCAATGCGCCAGAAATGTAGCTTATTTACCTCAGAAACCGGTTTTTAATGTTCCTTTTACAGTTAAAGAATTATTACAATTATCCCAATATGCCTATCAGAAAAATGGTTTGGACCAGAAACTTTATGCAGACGCTTTGTTGGCTTTTCGCATAGAAGATTTAAGCTCAAGGTATATTCAAACCTTGAGCGGTGGTGAACTGCAGAAGGTAATGCTGGCCGGTGTTTATTTGCAAAGCTCCGGAATTGTCTGTTTGGATGAGCCCTTTAGCTTTCTTGACCCGACTGAGTGTTCCAATATTACAAATCTACTGGGAACAATGTTCTACAAGAAGAAAACCTTGATAATGGTCATACATAACCTGCATCCTGTTTATTTTACAATGTTTTATAAACAGGCAAATATTTTAATGTTAAAAAAAGGACAGGTGTTTTATAGTGGTCCTTTAAAGGGTTCACTTGATTCTTTTGAAGATTTTTTTGAAAGGAAATTTAAAAAAATAAAAATCGGGGATGAAATTCTTTTATTTTAATTATGAGTAAAAACTCAAAAATAGTAATAATACTTGGAATTATTTCGTTAATCTTGTTGCTGTTTTATCCTTTATGCGGACTTCATTTTCTTGGTTTCAAAGATATAATTCACAACCCTGAAGCAGCTTTTATTTTTTTCAACTACAGGCTGCCACGTGTCCTGATCAGTTTTGTAACAGGAGCTATGCTGGCAATTTCCGGCCTTGCTTTTCAGTCTATTTTTGCCAACATATTGGCCACTCCTTATACCCTGGGGATTTCCAGCGCCGCTTCTCTGGGCGCGATATTGGCTTTATTTTTAGGAGCAGAATGGAGCTTTCATTTTCTGGATGCCTCAATTTTGCTGGCTATAGTGGCTACCTTTATAGCCATTATGTGTTTGTACATATTTTCCAGAGTAAATAGTATTCAAAACAGAGACCGTATCTTGCTGCTGGGAGTAGCATTAAATTTTTTATGTTCCAGTCTTATTATTTTTTTACAAATGCAGATGGACTATCTGAATACTTTTAAGGTCATGCATTGGCTTATCGGCAGTATACAGAATATTTCTTATGAAGTTTTAATTGTTCTGTCTATTGTTGCCATTATCTGTATGGCACTGATTTATAAAAAAAACAGAGAGTTGGACCTGATGAGTCTGGGTGAGGAATTCGCGCAGAGTAAAGGTGTTGAAGTGCAAAAAACGCGCTGGTTCCTGATTGTTGTTACTTCAGTTATGATCGGTACAGTGATTGCTTTTTTAGGGCCTATTGCCTTTGTAGGCTTGATAATTCCTAATGTTTGCCGGCTCATTGTAGGCTCAAAACATACATTTTTGTTTTGGTCTTCTTTATTTTTGGGCGGGATACTGCTCATGAGCGCTGATGTGTTGTCCAGAATTGTTATGCCGCCCCTGGAGGTTCCTGTTGGTGTGATAACGTCATTTCTGGGCGCGATATTTTTTATATATTACTTAATGAAAAAGCCGGCTTGAAACAATTTTGTAATTATTGAAAGCAATTGCAGGGTACAGAGCTTACTCCGCTTGCTTAAAAGCTAAAAATTCTATAAAATGAAATAAATGAGTAAAAAAATCTACAAAGAAATATTAAAAATACTGCAACTTCCTTTTTATTCTGATGAAACGGAATTTAAAGACAAACTATTCAGCTATCTATATATTCGGTTCAAGTTTAAGGAAATAGGCATAAAAACCGCCGCTGAGCTGGGTTTTAATCCTTCTGTATATACATGGGAAAAAATAGTGGTCAAGCTCAAGGACACCAACGTATATCAGTTGAATAAAAAGACTGTGGAAGAGGTTTCGGATATCCAGACATTATATACCCGTTTGCAAACCGGCCAGCAGCCGGAACTTTATTTGTATGTTATACCGGGCAAGGATTATATGCTGGTAAAAAAAATCAAACAAATACAGCTTTTATTTGATTTTTTAAGCAAGTATCTGCAAAGAAATCTGGAAATTTATTCTTTATTGAGCAACAAAAATGTTCAATCAATCGTTCCCCCAACCGCAGTTGCCGATAAACAGCAGGAAACCATGAGTACGTTTAAAGACGGGCAATTTTTGATAGTTAATCCCAAGAATCTTCCGGAGTCAATCCGTATGGTAGAAGTCTTTGATAAAGCTGAAAAAGAAATAATCAAAGAAATGATCAAGCGTGTGCAAGGTAAGAAAATTGCGGCTGCCAAAAATCTGGGCATAACCGAACGAATGATAGGTTATAAGCTTAAGAAATATAAATTATAATTTATTGAATTTAAAGTTTCGGATTTCCCATTTATTTTTTTTAGCTGTTTTATTCAGTTGACTGCAGGGATTAACTACTACAGGATGCCCAACTTTTTGCAGCATGGGGATATCGGAAATATGGTCGGAAAAAGCATAGCTGTCTTTCAGGTTAAGCTGGCGCTCCTTGGTAACTTCTTCAATTTTCAGCAGTTTTTCTACTCCGTAGCAAACTTTTCCCTTTATTTTGCCGGTATAATATCCATCTTTTTCTTCCAGTTTAGTGGCTATGACACTGCCAAAACCGATATGATCCCTGATTAGCGTAGCCAATGGTTCGAAGGTGGAAGATATGAAAAATATTTCGAACCCTTTTTTATTAAATTCATTCAGCATTTGCACTGATTCGCTATAAATCATGGGTTTTATTTCTTTTTCAAAGCATTGTTTAAAAATTTTATTAATTTCTTTGGCCGGAATATTTTTAAGGATATCTTCCAGAAGAACCGAGGTTTTCTGCACAATTCCGCTGAAGTCTTTAATATAATTCATTTTATAAAGGAAATACCAGAAAAAAGCTTTGGGGATTATGGTAATAGGTATATAACCGTTTTTGTATGAAAACTTCACAAGTATGTTTACCGTAGTGCCATGAATTATAGTATTATCAATATCAATAAAAACAGCTTTTCTGGAGGTCATCTGTAATATTTTAAGCTAATAAAGCGGACAAATCAAGAAAATTAACGTAGAATTAAGCGTTCTGTTGTGAGGTAGAGCGATATAATATATAATTTAACTAAAAAGGAGGGCAATAAGTGAGAGTTTTCATGTTAGGCATACAATTTATTTCAGGTATGGCAATTATAATTTTGGTTTTGCTTCATTCCGCAAAGGGTGAAGGTTTGGGCGCAATCGGCTCGCAGGCAAGAGTATTCGCGACTCAGAAGGGACTGGAAAAGGGCCTGAATAAATTAACGGCTTTCTTTGCTGTTGTGTTTTTGAGCTCTTCTTTTTTGATTAATTTAATCAGATAGGCTTTCATTAATGGTTAAGCTGACCCTGGAAGACAAACTCGATTTTTTGTGGAACGATTTTCTTAAATTCGTAAAAGAAGGTATAAATAAAGGAAAATATCCCAAAGAACTAAATAAAAATTTTAAAAAAATAACTAAAAAATTTGTTAAGGGGTTTAGTGAAGAAGCATTGAAATATCCCCAATGCGACACTTGTAAAAATAATTGTTGCGCACATATTAGCGGAAAAATCCCTTTGACTCTGGTGGATGTCGCCAGACTCGTGGATAACGGTTACACGCAGGAGATACAAGGTAATTTTAAGGGATTCACAATTTTGCTCGAAAAATATCTGGATTCAAAAGATGAAACTGTTTTTAATGAGATAAATGTTCTGTTGTTTTATGGCTTAAATAATGAATATGTACCATTTTTAAAAAAAATTGGAAGTCGCTGTGTTTTTTATGACGAGTACAAGGGTTGTAGAATTCAGAAAATAAAACCTATAGCTTGCCGTCGTTCCCCTTATCAGATAAATTTTGAAACGAAGCTGGTTGAGTTTAAGGATCCTTGCGGATATTGCAAAGCCGATTTGACGGAAGAAGAAAAGGATGAAATTATTAAAGGAATTATTGAGTCTGAGAATCAAAGGACAAAGGATTTATCTCTAATGATGCTGAATAAGGAAAATTTAAAGAAAATCGGCTTCGCAGAGTACCTATAATGGACCAACTTTTAGCCAAACTTAAAATTGCCGAATCCATGCAGATCAAAGAATACAAAGTGTATGAAAAATTTTTCATGCAGTTGGAAAAATATAACCGGGAACTTTTGCCTAACATTAATCAGCCTGAAAAACTTAACGAAATGATGATCGAAAAAAGGTCAATGATGCAGGATATTCAGGAAATTGAAGCAGAGCTTTCACCGCTGAGAAAAGAAATTGCCGCGCTGTATACCGCAGGGAAATTGAACAATATTGATCAGCAGCTGGTAGAAAAAATAAAGAATACGGACATGACCATAATTGATATGATATCCAAAATTTCCAAGTCCGAGCAGGAACTGACCCATAAAATAAAAGAACAAATGGAACTTATTAAAAACAGATTGCAGCATATTGGCCAGGAACGTGGACTTAAAGAAAAATATACTACTAAAAAACGGTTACCTTTTTTTAATAAAATGAACGGAGATCTGCCTGTTTCCAAATTTGATACCAGCGGTTAGGCCTGAAGTTCGTCTGAAATCGATTCGATACTTTCTCCATTCAGTAATCTTTTGGTAATAAGATCTCTAATTTCGGAAGTATTGGTGTTGCCGAATTTTTTTATCCATAAAATAACCAGTTGATCCGGAGAATAGGCGGGAGTGTCTTTTTTTAATTCAACCTTCGGTAGCTCCTCAGGTTCTTTGGGCAGAGCTTCGATTAAGCGGTTATTTGATTCGGTAATCAATATCCAGAGAGAGTCCTTTTTTTGTTTTAATTTTTTAGCTTCTTCCTGTAAATCTTTAAGGTCTTCCAGTTCGGTCTGGTTATAAATAAAATAGGGGAATCGTGGTATGCTGTTTTCCCTGTGATAAATTGTTTCCAAAACAGTTAACAGTTCTTCATTGACCTGTAGCCACTCCTTTTCAACTTCATTTGTATGGCTGAAATATTCGGAATCAAGATTGTTCGGATTTAAATGCTGGGAGCTAATAACAAAAGCTTCACCTAACGATTTGCCATTTTTTTTGTTATCTATAATCTGCTTGATTTTATTCAGATCATCTTCACTGTAATAACGAATATTTCGACTACCGTAAACAGGGTTAATATAGCCCTTAAGTTCCCAGTATTGTAATTGTCGGTGGCTGCATCCGGTGAGCTTACAAATATCTTTATTTTTATAGGGATGGTCCACGAAATAATTATAGCACAAAAATTGTGCTTGGAAGCAAAGAAAACTTGGGTTTTAAATTGACACTCAAACATTAGGTTGTTATTATTTCTATTAATGCTTTTCGATAATAGTTTTGAGGGTTTGAAACGGGGATTATCCTACTCGGTAAGAAGGCACGAACTGATAGCGGACAACATAGCAAATGTGTCCACGCCAAATTACCGACGCAAAGATTTGGATTTTAAAAATATGCTTTCACATAATATAAACGATACATTACCTTTAACTGTAACTAATGAAAAACATATGTCATCCGCATCAATAAGTTCCGAATTTATGGAAAGAAATCTTTATACTACATATCCGAATGAAACTGATATAAAGACCGATAACAATAATGTGGATTTGGACAAAGAGGTAGTAAATATGACCACAAATAACCTTTATTATAATTCATTGGCGACGATAATTAGTAAGAAATATAAAAATATTAAAGATGTAATTGCCGGAAGGACAGCCTGATAAACTATGAGTTTTTTCACAACAGCAACAACATCAAGCAGCGGAATGAGCGTTCAGCGTCAGGTTATGGATATAATCTCCGAAAACCTGGCCAACGTAAATACCGTTCAGTCTGAAGACGGAGGTCCTTATCGTCGAAAAGTCCCGGTAATCAGCAATAAACAGACTTCCTTTGGAGCCATGCTGGGAGAATACATGACAAACACGGTTTATGTTTCCGAAATAAAGAAAGACGAGACCCCGCCACGTCTGGATTATGATCCGACACATCCTTTGGCAGATGAAAAAGGTTATGTCAAAAAACCCAATATCAATTTAGCTTTAGAAATGGTTTATATGATGGACGCAACGAGGGCTTATGAAGCCAACGTGGCAGTTTTTAATGCATCAAAAAACATGGCCGCTAAAGCATTGCAAATAGGCGCCTAGAAAGATGCCTGCTTTTTTTAAGGTTCTTTTCGAACAAGTAGTCGGAGTATTAAAAGAACTGAGCACAGCTCAGAAGATAACTCTTTTTTTGCTGGGTACTGTTATTTTTGTTTCTTTATTTGCTCTGACCATGTGGGGCATAAGACCGGATTTTGTTCCCCTTTATTCGGGATTGACGCAACAGGATGCCGGTGAAGTGGTAAAAAAGCTGGCTGAAAAAAATATAGCCTATAAGCTGGCCGCGGACGGCACAACTATTCTGGTCCCTTCCAAGGTAGTACGTGAAGCCAGAGTTTCATTGGCCTCAGAAGGCTTACCCAAAACCAGTGGTTTCGGTTATGAGCTTTTTGACCAGTTCAAACTGGGGACAACGGAGTTTACCCAAAAAGTAAATTATCAAAGAGCGCTGGAAACCGAACTGGCCCGAACAATTACAGGTATCAAGCAGATACGCGGTGCCAGGGTCCATATTGTAATGCCGGATGATTCTTTATTTGTAGAAGACAAGCAGGGAGCATCTGCATCTCTGGTTCTGGATATTTTAGGTAATCAGACATTGAACAGCGACGAGATAAATGGAATTGTGCATTTGGTCGCAAGTTCGGTAAAGGGGCTGGCACCTAAAAATGTAACAATTGTGGATACCAATGGTAATGTACTATACAGCTTTTCCGAAGACGAGGAAGTGGATGCGGGCCTGAGCATGAAACAGGTAGAAGTTCAAAAGAAGTACGAGCGTATTATTCAAAATCGGATTGAGAGCATGCTCAATAAAGTATTCGGTAACAATACTTCAGTCGTACGCGTCAACCTGGATATGAATTTTGATAAAACCAAATCCGACAGCGAGTTGTACCTACCCTCAGCCGAGCCGCTGGTGCGAAGTGAAAGGTCGGTTGAAGAAGGGTTCAAGGGTAATAATTCGCCTCCTCCAGCTGGGGTCAATGTTCCGGCTGCCGGACAGGGTAACGCCCAGAATTCCAATTACACCAAACTGGATGAGACCAAGAATTATGAGCTTTCTAAAAAAATGGAACATTTCAGTAAAGCACCGGGAGCCATAACCAGGATGACTATCGCTGTAATTTTGGACCGCAAAATTAAAGATGACGAAAAAAATAATCTGATTGATGCCATATCCTCTGCTTCAGGCCTGAACAAAGAAAGAGGAGATATTTTAACCTTCAGTACCTTCCCATTTGATAAATCTACTCTGGAACAGGACAAAAAAGAGATAAAAGTGTCACAGCGCAATCAATTTCTGGCTAATCTGGGCAAGAATATAGGGCTTACTCTGCTTCTGATATTAACTGTAATTTATGCCCGTACCAGCCTGAAAAAATTATCGGCTATATCTGTTTCAGGGGGTTCCTGGGGTGTCAATGTCAGCGCTGGTAAAACCAAAGAAGTGCCTAAAGTAGTTATGGAAGAGGAAGCAGAACTCAGCCCTGAGGATCAGAAGCGAGTAGCCATGAAAAATACTATAGTGGATATGATCCACAGTGATCCGGAAGTATTTGCCAAAATTTTAAGAAGATGGCTGTCAGAGGACTAGTATGGTTGACCGAATAAGTGGAAAACGAAAAGCTGCTTTGCTTATGCTGGCTCTTGGAAAAGAACCCACTATTCAATTGTTTAAGCATTTAAAAGAAGAAGAAGTAGAAGAACTTACTCTGGAAATAGCCAAAATTCCTAAAGTTTCTCCCAAAGAACAGGAAGCCATCATTGAAGAGTTTTTTCATGTGAGCAAGGCGCAGAGTTATATATCCCGGGGCGGCGTAAAATACGCTCAGGAAATTTTGGAACAGGCGCTGGGCAAAGAAAAAGCTAATAGAATAATCAGCGGGTTGACTACTACAATTCAAACCATGCCTTTTGAATTTCTGCAAAAAGCCGAACCATCCCATGTAGTAAGGTTCATACAGGATGAGCAGCCGCAGACAATTGCCCTTATACTGGCCTATATCGAGCCGCAAAAAGCAGGAGTTATACTTTCGATGCTACCTGATCATCTGCAGCCGGAAGTAGCCAGACGCATAGCTGTTATGGACCAGACCTCGCCGGAAATTGTACGGCAAATTGAAAAAGTGTTGGAAAATAAAATATCAGCCTATATTGTTCAGGATTTTTCCAGCACAGGCGGAGTAAAAACTCTAGTCGATGTTATTAACAGAGTAGACCGTTCTACAGAGAAAAAAATCCTGGATTATCTGGATAACGTTGATGAAGTTTTGGCTAACGAAATTAAAAATTTGATGTTTGTCTTCGAAGATATGCTCAAGCTGGATGATCGTACGATACAGAGAATATTACAGGATGTTGACATGAAAGACCTCCCGGTTGCATTGAAGACAGCCAGCGATCCATTGAAGGAAAAAATCTTCAAGAATTTATCAGACAGAGCAGTGCAGACACTCAAGGAAGAAATGGAATATATGGGTCCGGTAAGAGTAAAACAGGTTGAAGAGGTCCAGCAGAAAATTGTTTATATTATCCGCAATCTGGAAGAAGCAGGGCAGATTACAGTGGCGCGCGGTGACGAAACCGAGGAATTTGTCTGATTATGATTACGGATAAAATTATTAAACTCGAAGATATGGTAACCAGAAACTTGAAAAGTATAGCTCCTAACCTCTCTGTTTTTTATAGTGAAAATAAAGTTGTTGAACTGTTGCAACAGGGAGAAAACATAGCTGAGTTCTTGCTGCAAGAACGAATGTCGATTGAAAAAACTTATCGTCAGGATGTGGAGAATCAAAAGAAAAACGCCATGCTGGAAGCCGAAGTTATCAAAAGAAAAGCACATGAGGAAGGAATGGCCCAGGGCAAGGAAGAAATAATCCGTAAGTTTGATGATTTTATAAAATATATAGATAAAAGCAAAGAAAATATTGAGATGGAAACCTCCAGGATTTATGCTCAACAGGAGCAAGACCTGGCGGCTTTGTCTTTGAAAATAGCAGAAAAACTTGTGCTTTCGGAAATGGAGTTCAATGAAGAACTGCTGACCAGAATAATAAAAAATATTATTTCCCAAATTACCGAACGAAAGAAAGTAACCATTAAAGCTAATCCTCAGGACTATGAAATACTGGTACAACATGCTGATGAAATAAAAAAAGAAGGCGGCATGATAAGCGAATTTAGCATTGAAAAGAATAATGCCGTAAGCCGGGGTGGAGTAATTTTTGAAATGTCTTCAGGTCTTACCGATGCGCAGATTGAAACCCAGGTCCGAAAAATAAGAGAAGCGTTCTTTAATGAACAGGGTTAACCTTAACACTTATCTGGATAAAATTCAGGCAATAAAGACTATTATTCCCCAGGGACGGATTATTGATGTTTCAGGCTTGGTAATAGGGGCTTCAGGACCATTGGCACCTGTCGGGCAGATCTGCAGGATACTAACCAAGTATGAGAAACGCACCATTATGGCGGAAATTGTAGGTTTCCGTGAAGACAAGATTTTACTTATGCCATTGGGTGATATGGCCGGGATAAGCCCAGGGGATATCGTGGAATCTACCGATGATTCTTTAAAAATTGCTGTTTCCGAAGCGTTGCTGGGCAGAGTGCTGAGCGGACTTGGAGAACCGATGGATGACAAACCGCCGGTGGAACCGGAAAAGATGATTTCCATCTATGGCGTGCCGCCCAATCCGTTAAAAAGAAAACGTATTAAACAGTCATTAGGTGTGGGCATCAAAGCCATAGACGGTTGTCTGACTATCGGGCGCGGCCAGCGAATAGGTATTTTCGCCGGGTCAGGTGTAGGTAAATCAACATTATTGGGTATGATTGCCCGTAACACTGAAGCTGATATTAACGTCATTGCTCTTATCGGAGAAAGAGGCCGCGAAGTTAAAGAGTTTATTGAAGGATCGTTGGGTGAAAAAGGTTTGCAAAGGTCAGTAGTTATTGTGGCTACATCGGATCAACCTGCGCTGATCCGCGTAAAGGGTGCGCAAACTGCAACAGCTATTGCCGAGTATTTCAGGGATAAAGGCAAGAGTGTTTTGCTTATGATGGACTCTATTACCAGATTTTCCATGGCTCAACGGGAAATAGGCTTAACCATAGGGGAACCTCCCACAACCAAAGGGTACCCGCCATCTGTTTTTGCGCTTATGCCCCGGTTTCTTGAACGGGCCGGTATGAGTGATATTGGCAGCATAACCGGCATTTATACCATCTTGGTTGATTCTGACGATATGAATGAGCCGATCGCAGATACAGCCAGAAGTATTCTGGACGGGCATATTGTTCTGGACCGCAAAATAGCAGCGAAAAATATCTGGCCGGCGATTGATATCTTGAATAGTGTTAGCAGGGTTATGCCGGAAGTAGTTACGCCAGATCATTTAAAAGCCAATTATAACTTGCGTGAAATGCTGGCCACATACAGAGACGCGGAAGATCTGATTAACATAGGAGCCTACGTTGACGGTAGTAATCCCAAAATTGATAAATCCAAAAAAATGATTGATTCTATACAGAATTTTTTAAAACAGTCCGTTAATGAGTATCACCCTTTTAATGAAGAAGTGAAAATATTGGAGGATACTTTCAGTAAATAAATGAAAAAATTTATCTTTAACCTGCAAAGAATACTTACTTTAAAAGAAAAAAAAGAGGAACTGCTAAAACAGGAACTCAACCGGCTTTTTTTTAAGAAAAAACAACATGAACATGTTAAGGCCCATTTTGAAAAAACATTGGAGACCGAATATCAAAAAAGACGTGAGATAAAAAGCATTAAAGCCGAAGAACACGAGCTTCTGGAAAATTATCATTTTTCTATTCGGAACAATATATATAATCAGGCTTTGATGATAAACGAATATGAACTGAAGATTGAAGCCAAGCGTAAGGAGTTGCTGGAAAATCGCCGAGAGATAAAAACCTTGGAAAAATTAAAAGAAAAGCAAAAAGAACAATATGCTTATGAATTGATGCAAGAAGAAAGAAAGACTATGGATGAGGTATCCAACCGTTTATCGTTTGTGAAAGCTTAGGTTTTTTATTTCGTTTCTTTTTTCGGCGTTAATCTGCAGGAGTTCAAAAGACGCGCAGCGTCCGCTAAAACCGCTACCCAGACAAGATTCACAGCCTTTACCCTGACAGTTATCGCAGGTTTTTCGAACGAGACGCTGGTTATAAACAGCCAGCAGACTGTCGGAAAGCAGGATGGGGTTAACTTCAAAATCAAGGAAGCGATGGATGCTGCTTTCGGTGTCATTGGTATGCAGGGTTGCAAAGACCAGGTGGCCGGTAAGCGAAGCCCGTACTGCGATATCCGCGGTTTCTTTGTCGCGGATTTCGCCGATTAGTATTATGTCAGGGTCATGCCGCAAAACCGCTCTGAGGATTTCCGGGAAAGTCAGCCCGGTATTTTCGTTAACCTGGATCTGGGTGAACCCGGGATACTGATATTCGATAGGGTCTTCTATGGAAACAATATGCAAGTAGGGGTTTTTGGTAAAGAGCTCTGAAAGCAGTGAATACATAGTGGTGGTTTTCCCGCTGCCGGTCGGCCCCGTGGCCAGTATTAATCCTTCTTTACGGGCCAGAAGTTCTCTGGTAGTTTGCAGCATTTCAGATTTTAATCCCAGTTCCTCAAGAGTGGGTATGTTTTCTTTGGAGGAGAGAATGCGAATAACCAGGCTTTCTCCATTAAAAGCAGGGATCAGGGAAATGCGCAGCTCTTTTTTTGTATCCTGATAAGTGAATTCCATTCTGCCATCCTGAGGTAAATTATTGGAGACAGTTCCCATATTTGATAAAACCCTTATTCTGTTAAGGATTTCCAGATAAAAACCGGAAGGAACAGACTCAATTGTCTGCAAAATTCCATCAATCCTCAACTGAATGGAAACGATATCTTTTTGGGGATGAAAATGTATATCGCTAGCCTTTTTTTGAATTGCTTTTTCCAGCAAACTATTAACAAAATATACCGGATTAAAGTCCATCTTGCAGTATTTGTTTGGCTTGCAGATAAGCAATACTTTTATTAAACCAGAATCTTTCAGCCAGAATTGCCTGTCCGGCCAACATTCCCAGGCCATTAAGGGTTTGCAGCCCCAGGCTTTCGGCCATTTGCAGCAATTTGGTTTTCAGCGGCGCGTAAATTATATCAATAACCAGAGTACGTTTTTTAAGCAGCTGTAAGTCATCAAGGCAAAGCACGCTTTCATTAATGGTTGATTCCATACCCACCGGAGTGGCGTTAATTACAAAATCGGCAGATGCCAATACTTCAATAAGCTGCTTTTTTGTTTGAAGAGCCTTTAATTTTTTGGTTTTATAGTTATCAAGCAAAGCTTGGGTTTTGGCAGCATCCAGATCATAAATATAAATATTTTGCGCGTTACTTTCCAGGGCAGAATAGCTTATAGCCTTGGAAGCGCCTCCGGCCCCGAGAATAATTATGTTCTTATTATTCATTTCAGGTTTGTTTTCTTGTTCCAGCATCAGCAGGAAGCCTCCTGCGTCGGTATTGGTGCCCATATAAAAGTCGCCTAATTTTTTAACAGTGTTCACCGCACCAATCCTTCTGGCAATGTCAGTGAGTTCATGCAAATAGGGAATGATGTTTTCCTTGTGCGGCACAGTTACATTGAATCCGGTATATTCTTTAGAGTCCACAAGATTTTTCAACTCCTCTTTTTTAACAGGTAATGATATATACTTGGCCGGAATGTTTTCTTCAATAAAAAATTTGTTATGCAGAAGAGGAGACAGGGAATAACCCAAAGGATAACCGATAACTGCATATTTTTCAGGTTTGTTCATATTTTAATTTTATAACACTCCGCCCCAAAACGCATTAAATTTTTAGTTGGGATGGCACAAAAACAGGTTGACACTATAAGGCAGTTTGGTGTACTTTTGAGTAAATATGAAAGTTCTGAAGGCAGATTATAAAATAGACGAAACCATTCAAACCATTGTTGGGGTTGAGTCATATTTAACCGGTACTATTAATACCGAAAGTTCCATTCGTATTGAAGGTGGATTTACAGGAGAAATAAATTCACAGGGAGTGGTTTTTGTAGGGTTACAAAGCAAGATTAAAGCTCAGGTCCATGCCTTAAGACTTATTGTGGCAGGTGAACTTGAAGGTAATGTAGAAGTAGTGGAAAGCATAGATATTCTTAGTACCGGCAAGCTGATAGGTAATATCACCGGAAAAAGGTTGGTTGTAGATGAAGGTGCGCTCTTTCAGGGCAAAGTAAATATGGACATTATAGCTCCTGGAAAGATTGAAGAAGAATAAAGATTGGATAGCTCCGTATTATATATTTGTGCCAACCATATCGGTAATATTAAGGATCTGCCACTACGCACCATCGAAATATTAAAAAATTGTGACCTTGTGCTTTGCGAGGATACACGAACAGCCGGAAGATTGCTGGCTGAATTAAAAATTAAAAAACCGATTCTTTCCTATTTTAATTATAACGAGCAAAAAAGAGCGGAAGAATTTCGGGAACGACTTAAAAAAGAATCCCTGCATATCGCCTTGCTTAGCGAGTCCGGAATGCCGCTTATTTCCGATCCGGGTTACAGGATAGTAAATCTTTTTCATGAACTGGAATTGCCCATACAGGTTATTCCTGGGCCATCTGCGTTTGTGGCGGCGCTGGTGATGTCGGGTTTTCCTTTACAAAAATTTCAGTTTGTAGGTTTCTGGCCTCAACAAAAAAGCCACCAACAGTCACTTTTACAAAATATTAAGGACGATAATTTCCCATATGTATTTTATGAATCTCCCAAAAGGATAATAAAAACTCTGAAGACTATCCTGACATTTTCTGATGAGTTTGATGTTTTTGTAGTAAAGGAACTGACCAAGCTTTATGAAAACTATTGGCGAGGCAAAGCAGGAATAATTTATGAACAGCTGGAAAGCTCTACGTTAAAGGGTGAATTCACGGTAGTCCTTTTTCATCCCTGAAACCTAAAAATTTTTTCCGGTTGCGCACGATATATTAGTTGATCATGTTTTTTAAAATTGTATCTCTATTTTTAAAAGCCGAGTTTGTTGTTCAGGATTTTAATACAACCGGACCTCTGAATATCTATAATGAAAGCCTGAGATATTCCCAACATTTAATCAAGGTATGGTCGGGCAGCAAACACGAACTGCATGTTCCCGCTACACTTTTATCAATTTTAGCTGCTAATAATAAACATATTCCGGGATTTAGGATGAAATTGTCATTAAAAGTAAACTCCGGTAAATTACAAATAATCGCCAAAGATGAAGGCCCTGGTTTCCCGGAGAGCATGGAAACCAGCGTAAGATCAGGTAAAGGAAATTGCCAGTTATTTAGCATCGTACCCTGGAATGAGGGTATGGGCTTATGTAATCTGATAAATATTACAGTTAAATTTTGCGCAGGAGAAGTGCTTATATATTCGGTCAGCAAGAAATTCCGGACCAAATTTTTCTTTAAGCAGGAACAGGGAATAGTTCGGTTAATTTCTGAACGGCTATCAGTCAATAATCCAATAATCAACAAAACTCCGGTTTTGAAAGCGGTAAAGGGTACATATGTAGAAACAGTAATTCCCCTAACCAACCTGTACAAGTTTATTCCCAGATAAAGAGTTGTTGCCTGTCGAACTCCTTGTTATAATGTTGCATGCGTCTAAAGGAACATATAGCGCTGCGGTGGTGGAACTGGTAGACACGCTAGCTTGAGGGGCTAGTGCCTCACGGTGTAAGAGTTCGAGTCTCTTCCGCAGCACCAGGTTTAGCTTCGCGAGATGCAGTGGCAAGAGCACGCGAAGCCAGCTACGGGGTAGTCTTTGAGCAAACCGGACAAGTTGATTGTTTTAAAGCTTTGCTTGCCTGGCAGGCCAGGTTTCTCCATAACAATAATTAATAAATTTTAATTTGCCATAATTGGCGGAACTTTTCTAAAATAGATTTGTATAAAAGGTATAATGAAACGATATT
>JAQURL010000046.1:0-18408 GCA_028715625.1 Candidatus Margulisiibacteriota bacterium
CACATCAGTTTTGTTCCTGGACAGGTATTCACCCAAATCATTTTTTACATCCAGTTCGCGTTCCAGCGTCATATCTTTGGAATTCTTTACAGCTTTGGTAACTTCACGTCCGACTTTGCCAAGCGCGCCATTAACAACAACTTTTATCATTTATTAACCTCCTCATACAGCTAGCGCTGTGATAAGAGCCAAGAGCTCGGGGCTCAGGGCTCTGCGCCTCACCTCCACCTCCTCTCCACCAGTGGAGAGGGGAGGAAGAAGCCAATTTTCTTTTTCTATAACTCACCCCGCCTCACCCCCGACCCCTCTCCACCAGTGGAGAGGGGAGGAAGAAGCCAATTCCCTTTTTCCCTTTCTCCGTTTACGGAGAGAGGGTCAGGGAGAGAGGCGAAAAAATTTATTTCCCGGTATGTCCGAAGCCGCCGTCATTTCTGGCGGTTATATCCAGGCTGCCGACAACTTCAAACTCCGCGCGCACTACTGGAACTATGACCAGCTGCGCGATACGGTCGCCTTTATTTATTGTAAAATCTTTTTCACCAAGGTTCCACAAAATTATTTTAACTTCACCGCGATAATCAGCGTCTATTGTGCCTGGTGTATTGGGAATAATAATCCCTTCCTTCAGGCTCAGGCCGCTGCGAGGCCTGATCTGGCCTTCATAACCGGCCGGGATTGCTATTTTTATACCTGTGGCTACAAGTTTTTTTTCTCCTTTATGCATAATCGTATCTTCCGCAGAAGCCAGGTCCAGACCGGAAGATAAGATGGTTTTATATTCGGGCAGTTTCAACCCGGAAAAATGTTCCAGAAGCTCTACTTGAATAGTAACATTATTCAGCATTATAAAAGTCCGCTAAAAATATCTTTTTCTTTAAAGCGGCCAAGTGCCGTAAGCGCATAATAATTCGGGTTAAAAACCATATTCATCAACTCCAGCAATTCGTCTTTGGTTATATTATTGATAACCTTGAATAATTCATTAACTTTAACATATTTTTCATAATAAAAATAATTTTTTCCGTTCCAGGACATTTTATTGGAGGAAGACTCCAGGCCCAGAACCAGTCCGCCTTTTAATTGTTCCCTGGCTGTATGGATCATTTTGTCCGGGATATCTTTTTTCAGATCGTTCATTTTTTCCACAATAATTTCCAGGACCTGTCTGGCTTTGTTCAGAGCAGCACCGGCATAAATAACAAACAGTCCGCAATTTTTAAAGTATAAAGGATAAGAAAAAATGGAATAGACCAGGCCTCTTTTTTCCCGGATTTCCTGAAAAAGAATACTGCTCATGGAGCCGCCAATTATGCTGGAAAGCACCAGCAGCGGGTAGCGTTCCTTGTCATGATAGGAAACTCCGCGGCTGCCAAAGCAAAAATGTACCTGTTCTGTATCTTTTTCAATCAAATTGCAGGCAGGTTTAAAAATTGGCTGATAAGAAATTTTCTTTACTTTTTTTATTCCCCGGTGCGCGGAAAAAACTTTTTTCAGCTTACCTATCATTTCATCCATTTTAAAACGACCGGCTACGGAAATAATAATATTTTCCGGAATATAATTATGTTTCAAATATTCCAGGATACTTTCCCTGTTTATATTTTCTATAACTTTTTTATCGCCGATTACCGGTTGTCCCAGATTGTAATTAGGCCAGATATTGCGCACAAAAAGGTCGTGCACTATTTCGTCCGGGCTGTCTTCGTACATTTTAATTTCTTCCAGTACTACCTTTTTTTCTGTGATAATATCAGTCTCACGATAAATAGAATTGAAAAAAATATCGGTCATAAGGTCAAGCGCTATGTCAAAATGTTCATCCAGCACGGTTGTGTAATAACTGGTGTGCTCCTTGCTGGTGTAAGCATTCAACTTGCCGCCCACAGAATCCAGAATTTCGGCAATATCTTTAGCAGAACGTGTTTTGGTCCCCTTAAAATTCATGTGTTCCACAAAATGGGAAATACCGTTTTGTTCCAAACTTTCATTGCCTGAACCGCAGCTCACGAATAGTCCAAGCGAAATGCTTTTAACAAATGGAATGGATTCTAAAACTATAGTTAAACCGTTTGGTAGCTTCTCAATGCGATACAAATGAGTTTCCTATGCTCTTGAAAAATTAACCCTTCCTTTTGCATCGATTTCCTCGATTACCACATCTATCTTGTCGCCGACTTTGAAGACATCTTCAAGTCTGTTGATATATGTGTCCGAGGCTTTTGAAATATGCAAAAGTCCTTCCTTACCGGGCGCGTATTCAATAAATAAACCAAAATTCATAATTTTTTTAACAGTACCGTGGTATTTGGCCCCTGGTTCAGGTTCCTTTAACATGTTGTTAATTTCCAGTTTGGCCGCTTCAATTGCCTTTAAGTCTGCGGAAGCAATATTAACTTTGCCGCCGTCGGCAATATCAATGGTTACTCCGGTTCTCTCAATAATACCTTTTATATTTTTTCCGGATGGTCCTATCAATTCACCAACTTTATCTTCGGGTATCATGATAGTTTCAATACGTGGAGCATATTCGGATAATTCCGGATTTACTTTGGCAATAACTTTATTCATTTTGCCCAGAATCTCCAGTCTGGCTTTATTAGCCCTGGCTAAAGCTTCCTTGATAATTTCGAAAGTAACACCGGTAATTTTGATATCCATCTGTAAAGCGGAAATTCCGTCTTTACCACCGGCTACTTTAAAATCCATATCGCCTAAATGATCTTCAAGTCCGGCAATATCAGTAAGAATTACAAACTTGTCTTTTTCTTTAATAAGCCCCATGGCCACACCGGAAATGGGTTCCTGAATAGGCACACCTGCCTGCATCAACGCCATGGATGCACTGCAGACACTGGCCATTGATGAGGACCCGTTGGATTCCAGAATATCAGATACAACTCTGATAACATATGGAAATTTTTCTTCGTCAGGAATTACATAAGACAACGCTCTTTCAGCCAACGCGCCGTGACCGATTTCTCTACGCCCCGGACCTGGCCTGCCGCCTACTTCGTTTACACTGAAAGCAGGGAAATTATAATGCAGATAAAATTTCTTTTTAAAAACAGTTTCCAGACCGTCAACTATTACTTCATCTTTGCCAGCGCCTAATGTTACCGTACCGAGACTCTGTGTTTCACCGCGAGTAAATAAGGCCGAACCATGAACCCTGGGCAACACTCCTACTTCACAGGTTATAGGTCTGATTTCTTCAATTTTACGACCATCTGCCCGCTGATGATGGTTAACTATCGCGTCTCTTACTTCTTCACTTTCCAGTTGCGAAAAAACTTTAGCCACTTCTTTGGCTTTATCTTCGCCATATTTTTCAATACCATATTTATTGAGTTGGTTTTTTACTTCTTCCAGAGCGGCATATTTTTCTAATTTACCGGTAACATTCATTGCCTTTTTTATATCTTTGGCAAACTTTGTTTTCAGTTCATCAACCATTTCTTTGGGAACTTCTTTTAAGGTAACTTCCCATTTCGGTTTGGCAACCATTTTAATAAAATCTTCCTGTAATACGATCAATGATTTAAGCGCTTCATGGCCTATCTTTAATGCTTCCAGCATTTGCTCTTCGGTAATTAATGCAGCACCGGCTTCTACCATCATAATCGCGTCTTTGGTGCCGGCGATGGATAAATGCAGTTTGCTGTCAGCCAATTTTTCAGTAGGAGGATTGATCACAAATTTATCATCTATCAATCCTACAATAACGGAGGCTATCGGACCGGAAAAAGGTATGGGAGATATACTCAGGGCTGCGGAAGCAGCTACTGTAGCCAAAGTTTCCGGCAAATGTACACCATCATAACTGAGTACGTTTATGGTAACATGCACATCATTCATAAATCCTTCAGGAAATAAAGGTCTGATCGGCCTGTCGATCAAGCGGGAAATTAAAGTCGCTTCAGTGGAGGGTTTGCCTTCTCTTTTAAAAAAGTTGCCCGGTATACGGCCTGAGGCATACATTTTTTCCGAATAATCTACAGTCAGCGGGAAAAAATCCTGGTCCTCTTTCGGTTCCTTTTTTCCAACTGCTGTGGCTAACACCACGGTATCGCCATATTTGACCCATACCGAACCATCGGCCTGTCTTGCTGCCCATCCTGTCTCTAATGAGAACTCTGCTCCCTGAAATACTGTTTTAACGGCCTTTTTTTCCATATTGATTTGCTCCTAAAAATCCGCTGCGGATTAATTATTTTCTTAATTCTAAACGTTCAATGACACTTTGATATCTTTTCGGATCTGTTTTCTGCAGATAATTTAAAAGCCTTTTTCTTTGGCCTACCATGAGAAGCAGTCCTCTTCTGGAATGATTATCTTTTTTATTGACTTTTAAATGCTCAACCAGATGATTGATTCTTTTAGTTAGAATTGCCACTTGAACTTCCGGAGAACCTGTATCTTTATCATGTATCTTATATTCTTCTATAATTGCGGTCTTCTGTCTGTCCACTAAACTCACGTCTTTCACCTCCTAATGATCGAGGTCATTCTATCATATAAAAATAATTATCGACAATGAATTTTTATTTATAATTTAAATAATTCGACCTGTTCTCTGGTATGGAGAGAAATTCTGGATAATTCGGATAAAGACGCGGTTATCTGCTGTACGGCTGCCGCATTATTTTCTTCTATATTATGCAGAGTATTGATGCTGGTATTCACTGCTTCCATGGCTTTGTTGGTTTGCCCCATAGCTTCGGTTATATTCTGCATTTTACTATTTGTTTCCTGCACGGTACTGACCACCTTTTCCATACTCAGAGTTACCTGGTCAGCCGTGGAAACACCTTTTTTGGTATGAAAAACTGCCTGGCTTATCAGTTCGGCAATTTCCTTGGCAGACTGGTTCGCGTTTTCCGCAAGTTTACGCACCTCTTCAGCTACAACAGCGAAGCCTCTTCCATGTTCACCTGCTCTGGCGGCTTCAATCGCGGCGTTAAGCGACAACAAATTGGTCTGGTCGGCAATACCGCTGATTACTTCTATAATATTACTGATTTTATTGCTGCTGGCCGATATGTCGCCCATTACCTGATGCAGGTTCTGTATCTCCTTCTTGCTGTCATTTAAAACCTGTACAGCCTCTCCGGAATTCTGTCTGGTCATTTCAGCATTTTTGGAAGCTTCCATGATTGATGATGACACTCTGTCGATAGACTCGGCTATCTCCCCGACCGTAGCTACCTGCGTAGTAGCATTCAGACTTATAGACTCTATGGTATTGCTGGATTGCAGCGAAGCATCAGCCACCCTGGTAGCATTCAGTCCTATATCACACATGGTACCGGAAAGCATTTTTATGGAAGCGTTGATATTTTCCTTTAATCTGGACCATTCTCCGGTGGTCTCTACAGTAATTCTTCCGGTGAGATCGCTACCGGCCATACTTTCCATGACCTGATTAATGTTGCTGATAATCAGCTGCAGTGTCGACATTGTCTTGAGTATCAATTCAATACTTGCCTTAAATTCACCTTCCAGGTTTACCTGTTGATTAACATTAAGCTCGCCGTTAATCAAATGCCGCATCATTTCATTTTGTATTTCCATTGTAGTTTTCAGCACATCAGTAGTATGATTCACACTTTCCTTAATAATGTTCAGGGCTCCCTTGCATTCCGCTGTTATTCGCTGGCTGAAATCACCGACTGATATTGACTGCATCACCTTTTTGAGGTCCTCTATAACAAATTGCAGAGCATCCAGTAATGAATTAAAAGCAGCCTGGGTAACACCAACCTCATCCTGAGTTTTTACCAGCGCACGCCTACTGAAATCACCTGTCTCCTCAACAGTTTTTACCAACACTGATAAATCGGATAAAGGTTTAATAATTGATCTGAGCAAGCCAATCCCAAAAAATATACCGATACAGGTAGCGATAACAGAAACGCTGATAGTCAGCAGAATCGTGGTTTTAAAAAATCTGCCGACTTTTTTTACCATGTTTGTCTGCTCTGTCTGAGCTTTAACTATGTTTTCCTGACCTTTTTGTGACTCAGTCTGAACAATCGCGGTTATTTTTTCATTTACGGTTTTTGACTGGCCCAGAAGTTCTATCTGTTTGTAAGCTTTGGCCAGCACACCGTTCCCGGTGAATAACTGTTCGTTAACCGACTTTATTGATTCCTGCACAGTCTCAAAAATTTTCAGTTCTTCACGGGCATTAAGGTTCCTGAGATGAACTTTTAAATATTCCCCTTTGGCGTTTATGGCATCAAACATGCTGTTCATCCTGTTCTCCAGGTCCTTAAGTTCATCACGCTTATTGATGGTAAATATCCGGGTGGTCAATTCTTTTATAGATAAAACATAAGAATTGAAATCCGAATTGTTCAGCAGGATATCGGTAGCCTGGTTTACCTGGCCGAATATTTTGGTTTGCTTTTCTGCTTCATAAGCATACTCGGAGTTAATATTATTCAGGTCATTTTCGATATTAAGCTGCAATACGGACAATCTTTCTCCAAGTTCTTTTTCTTTGGCCTGGAACTCATCTGTTTCGTTGCCGGTTACCCGGCCGACCATCTTCATTTGCATAGCGACTATATCACTTAAATAATCAAAAAAAGATTTGATATCATAATCCAGAGTTTTAGACGCTTTCAAATATTCATTTTGTTTTATTTTGTTAATAGAAAAATTAATTTTGCTTCTGATGATAATCAGACCTTTTTTATCAACGGCTTTCTGTGCCTCAAACAAAAATATTTGAATATTCTTAAGTTCTTCCTTGATCATGTTTATGTTTTTAGATTTCTGTGACATGTTGTTTGTATCTTTAATCGAAACTTTATATCTGGTAAACAAACTCTGCTGTAATTTCTTTATACTCTGGTCCAGCTGGGCCTGATTGACAGAAATTTCATCCAGCTGTTCATTTATCTTGTTTTTGGCTGAACGATTTTCCTGCTCGGATTTGATCCTGCTTTCCACAATACCAAACAACTGTTCGGAAATGTCACTGAATTCCTGATAAGTATTTATATTTTTCAGGCCCATCAGTTGTAATTCCTGCTCGTTATTTTTCAAGATAACTAAAAGGTTTTGCGCTTCCTTTTTATTTTTTTCATAATTTGCCATATCCTGAATTGCGTTCAGCTGAGTAAACTGGTTCATCAGGCTCTGGATCATTTTCTGGAATTCTATGGTTTTTATCTGATAAGGAGTACTTCTCTGGGTAATGTAGGATAACCTGCTCTTGATAAAACCCATGGCCACTATGCTGGTCACAGATATAGACAAAATAATTAAAGATATCGTTACTATGTAGGTTGATAATTTAGTTTTAAAACTCATTTTTCCTATCCCCCGCAAAAAAGAGCAGGATAAATCAGAACTATTTACCCTGCTCTATAATCACACTATTACTTCAAGATATACTTTTGGCCTTCACCTTTGATAAAATCCAAAAGTTTCTGAACACTGGCAGAAGGTTTACCTTTGATCATCAGCGTAATGGGCCTGGAAATTTCCGGAGTTTCAGGAGAATTAACGGTTTCATCCGCAACTGTCATCGGGCCTATTCCTATAGCTTCCGGTGTCAGAGCTACGTTCTTTTTAATATCATCCGCAGTGGCTACTTCCAGCACATCTTTTAACTGTTCGGCGCCATCCATCATGTTTTTGATAAATAATGAATTTGTACCCTGAATCAATTTACCCCAGACAACAATAATGGGCATATCTTCTCCGCCAACATCTTTCCAGTTGGTTATTGTTCCGGTAAAAATACCTTTCAGCTGCCCTTTGGACAAGGCTTTGATATTGTTATTCTTGTTAATAATAACTTTAATTTTGTCCTTGCCTATTACAAAAGGTGTATAAACAGACATATCCGCTACTTCCACGCCTTCTTTTTTCATAACATCGGCCCAGCTTTGTACGGTAAGTCCCGCTGCTGCGGCATCAACCGCGCCCTTATCCAGATCAAGCAAAGCTATTTTAGGACCTGAGGCAATAATTGTAAGCTTGATTCCTGTAGCTTTTTCAAATGCTGCCCTGATAGGTTTCAACACATTTTCAGCCGGCGCCGCGCCTGCTCCTACTTTTAATTCTTCGGCCAGGGACAAAGTCATCATACCGAACACACTGATTAACATTACAAACAACAAAATTTTTTTCATGTTTTCCTCCTCATTTCAAACCAAACTTGTACAATCTATAAAAACCGGATTCTTTTCGGCCCTCTGCACCCCCTCTTTTATCTTTTATACTCTAAATCTTTGCACCTGATCATTAATTGCCCTTATTCCGCCATTCTGCTCTTCCATGGATGCTGCCAACTGCTGCAGCATGGAATCCGTTTCCTTAACGGCAAAAACAACTTTATCCATTTGTTCACTAATCTCGTTAGAAGTATTAACACCGAAATTAATATTTTTTACCGCTTCTTCTACCAGATCAAGGATGTCTTTGGCCGATTCTCCCGAATGTCTGGCCAGACTGCGCACTTCGTCAGCGACCACGGCAAACCCTTTACCATGCTCCCCGGCCCGGGCCGCTTCAACCGCGGCATTAAGCGAAAGTAAATTGGTTTTATTGGCTATTTCGGTAATGACTGCGGTAATTTTATTGATCTTGTTCGAACTGGCCGAAATATCAGACATTACTTCTTTTAATTTCTTTATATGAGACTGGCTTCCTTCCACCATAACTGAAGATTCCTGGGCTCTCTGGCTGGCGTACTGAATATGCTCCATAGCACTGTTCAGCGCATCGGACATTTCCTTAATAGCTCCGGATATCTGCTGCATGGTGATTTTTAAATCTTCAACGGATTTATTGGTATTTTCTTTCATATCATTCAGATCACCCTTCAGATCTGTCTGAATATGCATGGTAAAGTTACCCCTGGCGAGTTCCGCCATGACCGTATTGATGTCCCTCATGGCAGACTGCAGAGAATCAAGCAGCGAGTTAAAGGCCAGAATGGTTAAGCCTACTTCGTCTTTCTGGATTACCTCTGTTCTCAGGCTATAATCACCTGTTTCCTCCACCTGCTGTACCATATCCGATAATTCCGCGAGCGGTGCAATTATGGCTTTTTTAAGGATCATGCCAAATACAAGTCCGATCAGGACTGCAAAAAAACAAATAATGAAAAGCAAAAGAATAAGCAAACGGACAAAGGAGTTTACATTTTTTATTGTCTGATTTTGTTCAACCTGGGCAGTAGATATGGTTACTTTACCTTTTTCCGTCTGCTGTTTCACAATCTGCCTCAATTTTTCATTGATCCGGGCTGCCTTGTCCTGGATCAACAAATTGTTTTCCAGCTTATTTATTATCCCCTGGCCGGAAAACAGCAAGTCCTTAACTGAACTTATCGCTCCGGAAACCTCTCTTAAGGTTACCAGTTCACTATTGGCATTCACGGAATTAAATCCTCTCTCCAGTTTCTGGCTGACCCTTACAGCGTTATCAAATATATTTTCCAGGTCTTTTTTTGTAGCGTTCAAATCGCTGACAGCGGATATTGTAAACAGCTCGTTGCTGATAGCTTTGACAGACAAGCCGATAGCCGTAAATTCCGAATTGTTCATCAAAATATTGGTTGCTATGTTGGTTTTACTGAAAATATTGCTTTGCCTGCTAACTTCAGCATTATAAGAATCATTATTGGTAGACATCTGATTCTCTATATCCATCATCAGTACGGAAATCAGTTCACCAAGGTCCTTATTGACTGAATCATAACGCGTTGTATCACTGTTTTCCGTTGCTGAAATAAGAATAGTCTTCTGCTTGATCAAATCATCTATTTTACCCGCAATAGACTTTACGTCATCACAGAGCTTCTGATTACCACGCTCCTCGCATAGAGTTCCGTTTTTCAAAGCATCGTTAACAGCCATATTTATTTTGCTGCGAATTATCAATAAAGATTTTTTATCCATTGCTTTCTGAATTTCAAAAATTCCCAGCTGTATGTTTAAAACTTTTTCTTTTAAAAGACGGACATCATTAATCCGGACTGATATAGCATCTGTGTCTTTAAGAGATGTAGTATAAGATGCGGAGAAACCAGTCTGCAGATTTCTGATACGGCTTTCCAGGTTCAGCAGTTTGACTGTTACCATATTCAACTTTTCCGTGATATTGTTTTTGGCCTCTTTACTTTCTGCTTCGGCTTTTAACCGTTCCTGAGTGATTTCAAAAAGTTCACCTGATACTTTTAAAAGTTCTTCATAGGTTTGCGAACTATAGGCACCGGACAAATCCTTCAGGGCGTCCTGTGTTTTTTTTACTTCATTTAAAGCATCCTGGGCGTCATTTTTTGCTTTTGTAAATTCAGCGGAATTTTTTAGGGTACTAACCTTGATAAGTTCTGCCGTAGACTGCTGCAGAGCTTTTTGGAATTCTACGGTCTTAACCTGATAAGGAGTACTTTTAGAGGTCAGATAGTATAATTTGCTCTTCACAAACCACATACCTAAAATGCTGGAAAAAGAAATAATCAGTATAATGGCAAAAAATGCTAACGTATAAAGATTAAGTTTAAATTTTATATTCACGTTAAATCCCTACCCCCATAGGGCAATTTAAATCATAGTATTTAGTATGATATTAATATAGCCTTCTTTTTTTTTCAACTTACTTTTCAACTTTTTTTATATACTATCCAATAATATTTATACGGTATTTTCATAAAATGTAATCTGAACAGGATTGCCTTGGACCTGATATTTATGTTGTCAAACCCTGACAAATATTCAACTTTAAACTGATATTTACTTTCATATTCGGTAAGGTATCTGTTCAGATCAGTTAGATTTTCTCCCAAACGCATAGATTTCAGCAGCAGATAATAACCTTGCTTATTTAGATCAGCTTCAACAAGCCCCGGAAAGTACTTGTCTCCGAAATAAGATTCTTCTTTATAAGGTTCCGGTTTCATTATTTTCAGGTCCGGATATTTTTTTTGCAAAAGCAAAAATCCGTTTTTCAGCTGGTCCGCCGGAATAAAATAAACCGGATTGATAAAATTCCTGAACCCTAGATAATTGGTGATTACGACAACATTTATGCCCAGGACCAAAAGCACAACCCAGAACCGGTTTTTTATTTTTTCGGCCAGATGCCTCGATAACATAATATAAAATAAAAAACAGGCAAACAATATGAACCTGGCATAGCTGAATACAGGATAACGCTTGATCATAAAGGTCAGGAAAAAAGCGTTGATCAAAATAAACCCCAGAAAGTAACAGATCATAGTTTTATCTCTGGAACGGACAACCACGTATATACCATAAAAAATTAAGGGAATTAACAAAAAGAAAGTTTTCAGTTCGAAATAATCACCGATTAGAAAATAATAAAACGGGAAACAAATACCCAGAATAAATTGCTTCATCAAACCGGCATATGTTTGATAACCCAACTGAGCGTGAAGCGCCACATCCGGCATATTGATAATTGCCAGGGGCAGCGCTACGATAAGCAATACTCCATAAATAAGCCCTATATCCTTCCAGCGTTTTTTCAGCAGAAGCTCAACAGACATTACGGCCATAAAATAAAGAAACCCCGGGTAATCAGTCCAGACAAGCAGAGCTAGAAGCAGTATAAGCATAGACCTGCCTGATCTTTCTTTATTATCCAGCCACAGCCTTAAATAATAATAGGCGATTATCAGCAGGAGGGCAGCCATAGTATAATAACGAACCATTCGGGAATAAAGAATAAAATACGGAGCAAAGGTTATCAGTACCAGGAATATTGCTCTTTCGGTTGTATTTTTCAGAAATTTAACATTAATAAACCAGACTGTAAGCAGAAAAAAAAGTATTGAAGGTATCCTGAAAATAATATCAGATTGAGGGGTAACCTGAAAAATTTTATGAATTATGCTAAGCAGTATATAATACAAGGGCGGATGATTATCGGCCCGGACAAAAAAATATTCATTTAAAAACCTGAAAAAAGGTTTGGCCGCGTAAAAATAGGACCACAACTCGTCGCCCCAAAAAATAAAACGTTTATCCAACAGCAGATAAACAAAGAATACAATGCCCAAATATATTAAACCGGGCTTGATAAACCTGGGGAATCTGTGCTTTAACAATGATACCATTCTATTTTTTATAAAACTTGATTTTATAAACATACAACTGCGCCAGTTGCTTGAGGTAATCGAAGATTATTCTGCCGCTTAATTTGCTTTCACCATATTTTCTATCGCTAAAAATAATCGGATACTCTTTTACTTTTTTATAATTACCTTTAGCGGCAATTTCCAGACCTATCTTGAAGCCGGACAAATTTAGTTTCTCTTGGGGGAAAACACTTTTTTTAAACATAAAAAAACCTGAGGTAATATCATGCACCGGTGTTAAAGGAATAGCCAGACAGCGGGCCACAAAAGAAGTGAATTTCCTGTACCAGGGCCACTTGTCCACTCCTCCGCCTTTTACCAGTCTGCTGCCCACCACCAGTTCGGCTTCATTATTTTCTATAAGCCTGTACATGCCGGGCAGAGCCTGTGGTGGATGCGAAAAATCAGCGTCCATGAAACACACAACCTCTCCCTTGCTTTGCAAAATACCGTCATATACCGCGGAAGATAAGCCTCTTTTATCTTTGCGAACAATCAGGTTTATTGTTCTCATCTTCAGGCTTTTTACCAGTTCTTCCGTACCGTCGTTAGAATTGTCATCAACAATCAGAATTTCAAAAGGAATCTTAGCTTTGGTCAGCTCATCCGAAACAAGCGGAAGCAATTCCTGCAGGTTTTCTTTTTCCTTATATGTAGGTATTACAACAGAAAGAAGCATTTTCTCATTATAGCCTAAGCTTTATTCTTAAGCTATAATTAATGAATATGTATGAATTAAACGTAGAAGACAAGTTCGCGGCTGCACATCAGCTGGTAAGCTATCAGGGCCCATGTGAAAATCTGCACGGCCATACCTGGAAGATAAAACTTAAAGTCAAAGGTAATAAACTAAACGAAACCGGTATGCTTATGGATTTTCAGGACTTGAAAAAAATCCTTAAAAAAATTCGCGACCGCTTTGATCACCAGTTCCTCAATGACATTTTGAAATTTTCTCCCACATCAGAAAATCTTGCCAAATATATTTTCGAACAGGCTGCCAAACAACTGCCCAGGCACATTCAGCTTGCTGAGGTAACTGTGTGGGAGTCCGATATCACTTCTGCCACCTATTACAATGATTAACTGGCAAAGCATAATTTTTGTCTGTTTTTTTACCTTTCTGATAAATATCACGGAAACCCTGGCTTATTCCATGCGCTATGCCGGGCTGAAAACCAGACAAATTGCCATCGCTATGTCCTTTGTCACATCCACCCTGCTGATATCCAGGTTAAGCAACATGTTTCAGGCGCCACTCCTGGGCAAAATGGTTGATGACACAATAAAAATCGGCACACAAACTTCCTTGCATAACCTGGAACTGGCTTTCAGGATCATACTGTTTTCAGGATTTCTGGGTATACTGCTGGCGACCATCCTGACACCTTCGATGGTTAAAATTTATGAACTGGCTATACACAGTTTTCTGCGGATCGGTTCTTTGCCAAGGATGTTTTTTCTGACACTGATATCGCCGAGACGTTTCAAAAAAATAATCAATTGTTTGACCTGGCCGAAATTCAGTATGTTAAAAGATATACATTTAAAAAGTATTCCTAAAAAATTTTTAATCCTGAACGGACTGGTGGCATCCATCTATTCCATAGGAGTTTTATCTTCTCTCTTGGCCGGCGCTTATCTGCCGGATCTGCGCGCCACTGCCATCCAGTTGTCCGGTATAGTAAACGGTATTGCCACAATCCTGTTTACCTTGATGGTTGACCCCACCGGAGCGCGAATTACAGATCAGGCAGTTCATAAAAAAAGACCTGATGCCGATGTAAAAAGTGTTGTTTTTTTTCTGATTATATCAAGAATAATCGGGGTTCTTATTATTTCCCAACTCATACTTTTCCCTGCTGTAGAATATATCATGGCTATAACCAGGTTAATATAATTTCATTTTTTTGATCCGGGGCCTATGGCTATTTTTAATTAATAGCAATAAAATATTTA
This sequence comes from Candidatus Margulisiibacteriota bacterium, assembly GCA_028715625.1. Classification (NCBI taxonomy): domain Bacteria; kingdom Bacillati; phylum Candidatus Margulisiibacteriota; species Candidatus Margulisiibacteriota bacterium. Next base: position 14,081 of record JAQURL010000046.1, read on the forward strand.
TTAAATATGGATATACTGATTATCGATGATGAATTGATCAGCAGAAAAAAATTGCTGGAAATTTTAAAACCTTTTGGTAATTGTATTGAAATCAGTCAAAGTTCTGAAGCCATTGATGTATTTGAACACTCCGTCAGGACTAATAAAAATTTCAATCTTGTTACGGTGGATATTCATATGCCGCATCCGAATGGCATGATTTTAGTAGGAAAATTCCGGGAAATAGAAAAAAAATTTAATGTGCACCCGGAGAAAAAAACAAAAATATTTATGGTTACATCACTTAATGACAAGGACCATGTACTGGAATCACTAAAAAGAGGGAGCAATGATTATATTTTGAAGCCTTTTACTGCGGAACAGGTTTTGGACCGCATGAAACTTCATGGTCTGATGAAATAAATTCTACCTACTGGATATTTATTTAAAAAAGAAATAAAATACTGCTATGAATATTTTGATCATAGATGATGAACTGATCAGCAGAAAAAAATTGCTGGAAATTTTAAAACCTTTAGGTGATTGTACTGAAATCAGCGAAAGCACTGAAGCATTACCCGCGTTTGAAAAAGCAATAAGAACAAATCACGGCTATAACTTTGTCGCGCTGGATATTCGTATGCCTGACCCTGACGGCATGGTCATACTGGAAAAAATGAGAGAAATGGAAAAGAAAATGTGTGTTCTTTCCAACAAAAAAGCGACAATTTTTATGGTAACCTCCATAACCGACAAACAAAAAGTGCTTGAAGCTTTAAAAAAAGGCGCCAATGACTATATTATGAAACCTTTTACAGCCGAACAGCTGATGGACCGCTTGAAACTGCATAAACTTATTTAACTTTTGGTTCAAAACTACTCTTCTTTCAGGATGTATCATATATTAAACCAGGACAGGCTCTGTAGAGAAACCCAAACATCAGTGAATATGCACAACGCAGATCCCTCCACTATGGTCGGGATGACAATGTTTTCTAGTTACCCAGACTATCCCAGTCTTTACCCACAACTACCGTTATATCCAAAGTTTTCTTGGGTAAATAATAGGTAACAATGTAGGAAGGATTTATATTTAAAGCTTTAGCCAGTTCCAGGGCTTCTTCAGTGCGACCTTTCCAGTCTACCACAACTGTGTTTTGATAATTATGATGAGCTGCTTCGCCTACTCGCGGAACAATTGCACCCCTGGCTTTCAGTTTACCGGCCACTTTGGAAGCAATACCCGGCTCTCCGTTGCCATTAAGCACTTCTATGCTGACGGTTGTGCCCTGCTGAAAAATAGGCAATTTCACCAAATGTTCTTTTTCTTTGGCAATCCTTTCCTGCTCATCTTTCTCAGCTGCTATTCGTTCCTGCTCTTCCTTTTCTTTAGCCTCTCTGGCCAGCTTTTCTTTTTCAGCTTTTTCTCTGGCCAGCTTTTCCTGTTCCTGTTTTTCCTTAGCCAATCTGGCTTTCTTTTCAGTTTCTTCTTTGTCTCTGGCTAATTTTACTTTTAACGCCTTTTCCTGTTTCTCTTTTTCAATTTTTTGTGCGGCCAGCTTTTCCTTTTCTTCTTTTTCCTTGGCCAATTTTTCCAGTCTGGCTTTTTCTTCCTGTTGTTTTTTTATTCTGTCAGCTTCCTCTTTTGCCCTGTTTGCCTTATCGGTTTTATCATCTGACACCTGCCTGTCCATATGATTGATCAATGCAAGTGAATTGTCAGGTGTAGTGCCGGCGCTGGTCGTAAGGGCCAGCTCCTCCTGTATCATATAATTTCTGGTACTAAATCCGTGAATAGTTTCATTTACAACCTTAGCCGCGGCTGAAAGATCGGCTTTCCAATAATATACTCCTCCCAGCAAAACAACATCTCCGGGAAGTGTACTTATGGCAATTTGTTCATCATCCATTGCATCTTTTATCTCCAGGGCCAGTGTATACATTTGTCCCAAAGTAAGATCAGTCTTTACGTATTTGGATAAGTCGCTGATCACCTGCGGTAATTTGATAATCTGCAGGGGGGACATCATTTTTTGTACTACTGCCTTCACAAAACTCTGCTGACGGCTGATACGACCTATATCGCCGCCATGATCATGCCTGTACCTCAGATAGGACATGGCTTTCTGGCCGTTAAGCTGTTGTTTGCCCGGCTGAAAATCTATATACAAATCACCGGCTTTATCCACATAATACATGCGGTATTTGATATCCATTTCCACGCCGCCGATCTGATCTACCATATTTTTAACGCCGGCCATATCAAGCACCAGGTAATAATCTATCGGAATCTGCAAAAATCTGGATACTGTACTTTTTACCAGGTCTATCCCGCCAAATGCATAGGCATGATTAATTTTGGTATAACCATGATTCGGTATTTCTATATATGTATCACGGGGTATGGATAAAACACCCACTCTTTTTTTGCTTTTATTGATGTTTACAACCATGATACTGTCGGAGCGTGAGCTGCCTTTAACATCATCTATGCCGATAATCAATACGTTTCTGGATTGCTCCACCCTGTTTTGGGGCATAAGCGTAAGCAATACATTAACCAGCTTCCACTGACTGAAAAGTATGCCCAGATAAAGCCCTAAAATCATGGTAAAAAAAGAGAGGGCCAGAGAAATTAAAAAAACTTTAAAAAAAGACGGATTCTTTTTCCGGCGACGCCTTGTATACATAGGGATTATTATATGGCAGATAAGATTTATAGTAAACCGGGGTATTTCGTGAGCAGGCTATGGGCTCGTAGCTCTGGGGGGTATCCTCTTTTTTCATTTTTATCTTTGTTTAATTTACCACTACCAATGCGGCTACATGTCCGCCGAAACCGTAATTAAGAGTTAGAAAAGAATTAAGTTCGGCTGGTTCCCGTAAATATGGCTTGATTTCCGGAAGCAATTGATCAATAAACTTATTAGGTATCAACCGCTTTTGTTCCATAGACAGCAGACAAAGAGCCAGTTCCACCGATCCAGTGGCACCAAGCAGATGACCGGTATAAGATTTGGTAGCGCCCAGGTATGGTTTGTGCCCGGAACAGAACATCCTGCTCAGGACATTAATTTCCATAAGATCATTCAGATCCGTTGCCGTACCGTGAGTGTTTATATAATCAATTCCACTTAAATCCGTCATCTGCATACTTTTTTTAACAGACATTTCCACAGACTTTCCATCCCTGTCAAAAGCAATGGCATCGGTACAGTCGTTGCCATAAAAGTAACCTTTTATAACCGGAGCAGAATTTTTTATATTGTTGTCCTTACGCTGCAAAACAAATAAAGCCCCTCCCTCACCTATTATAAATCCATCGCGGTTTTGGCAAAAAGGTCTGGTCTGCCCGGTCCTGCTGATTATGCCCATTTGGCTAAAAGCGGCTTCAATTATCGGAACTTTGGATGTTTCTATACTCCCGGCAATTACAACATCCACAAGACCCCGACTTAACATTTCTACACCCCTTATTACGTTCACCAGACCTGTGGCGCAGGCGGCGCTAACTGAATATGGTATACAGCCCCTGCCTACTTTTCTAGCCAGATAGGAACTGAGATTATGTTGTAAAAAAAAATCCAGGAACCTGCTATCATCTCCCATAGAGGAAAAATTGTATTTACTGTTGCCCACCACAACAGCAGTACGCTCGGGAGCAATCCCTTCCAATTCCGGTTTAATACCTTCAAATAAAGCATCAGCCAGCTCGAACTCGCTTTTATTTAATTTGTATCGGGGTAAATAAGCCGCAGAAAAAACATTTTTCCAGGTTTCATTTTTACCCTGCCCTAAAGGAGAGACCATATTATAAGCAGTTATAACAGCTTGCATATAAACACTTATTATACATTAAAAACATTTTAAATTTTCTAAAAACTTTCCAAATTAACTTGCAGTGGAATATCAGCAATTTTTTGACGATAATCTAATTCTGAATACAGATTACAAAATATTCTCTTTAAAGGGCAAAAAAATCTCAGATCTTATCAGGTTACACATGAAGACGGATATTAAAATCTTTGCAGACGAGTTCTATCCGGAATTACCTAAGAAATCCGGGCTCAGCGCAGCCTGTTCCTATCTGGTTACAATGCACTCCGCCGGTTTGAATAATTATTTGGGGAAACCTATTTTATTGCGAACAGATTAGAAAACCTTTGATAATTTTTACAGCCGCTTAGCAGACTTTCATTTTATTTTCAGAAAAATGCCCTGGAATATTACCGTTCCGGGATTTAATAAAAAATAAATAATCAAAGCTGATTTTTATAGAAGAGTTATATCGTCTATATCTTCATTCGCTATTACTGTATCTTCATGCACAGCCACAACCTCAGCGCATC
>JAQURL010000046.1:18508-20383 GCA_028715625.1 Candidatus Margulisiibacteriota bacterium
AATATTACCGTTCCGGGATTTAATAAAAAATAAATAATCAAAGCTGATTTTTATAGAAGAGTTATATCGTCTATATCTTCATTCGCTATTACTGTATCTTCATGCACAGCCACAACCTCAGCGCATCTTGGGCATAAACCGTCAGCAGTCAGGTCGGCATATTTCCAACAGCGTTGGCACTTTTCTCCACCGGCTTTGGATACCCTAACCTTTACTTCCTTACCTGAGATTATTTTAATCTCGCTTACGATCAACACCGCGGCAAGATCATTTACTGTAATTTTTTCAGGTGTAACAAGCTCAACGACCGCTTCCAGAGAACTTCCTATTACCTTGTCTTTTCTCAGTTTTTCCAACTCAATATTAATCAGTGAACGCAACTCTAAAAGCTTTTTGTATTTTTCCAGAATTTTTTTGTCCATTTTTACATCAATTTTTTCCGGGAACGTTTCCAGAAATATCGACTTTTTTCTTTCACCGGGAAGATACTTATAGACATCTTCCATGGAAAAACTCAGGACCGGCGCAAGCATCTTTATTAAAGCACCGCTAACAATCTCCATTGCTGCCTGACAAGATCGTCTTTTCGGCTCAGTCTTGGCATTGCAGTAGAGGTTATCTTTTTGAATATCAAGATACAAAGAACTTAGTTGAATTACACAAAAATTATAAATAGTGTGATAAATCTGATGGAACTCATAATTTTCGTAAAAAGCACCTATCTGGTCGATGAGTAAATTCAATTCTTCCAGTATCCAACCGTCAATTTCTTCAAAATTTCCAATCATGATTTGCTTCTGCGGATCATAATCATAAAGATTACTGATCATAAACCTCAGCGTATTTCTGATCTTGGTAAAAGCGTCCTTTACCTGACCTATGATACTGTCGGACAGGATAACATCATTTTTGAAATCCGTGGAACTGGCCCACAATCTGAGGATGTCGGCACCATGAATTTTGAGTACCTGTAATGGGTCAATCGTGTTACCAAGAGATTTGCTCATTTTCTGACCTTTTTCATCTATTGTAAAACCATGAGTCAATACTGCTTTATAGGGTGCCTGATAAAAAGCTCCCACACTGGCCAGAAGAGAAGACTGAAACCAGCCACGATGCTGGTCGCTACCTTCCAGATAGAGGTCCGCTGGAAATCGCAAATCCTTGTGCTGATGCAGTACGGCATGATGTGAAGCTCCGGATTCCAGCCAGACATCCATGATGTTTTTATCTTTTTCAAATTTTTGATGACCGCATTTTTTACATTTCAGGGAAGACGGTAATATTTCATCTGCCGGTCTGGTAAACCAGGCATTGGTACCTTCTTTGGCAACCAGTTCTACTACAGCCTTATTAAAAGCTCCCTGAAAATGCGGTTCATTACATTTTTTGCAATAAAAAACCGGGATGGGAATACCCCAAAAACGTTGACGGGAAATGCACCAGTCAGGTCTGACTTCCACCATGCTGCCGATACGTTTTTCTCCCCAATCAGGGTACCAGTCGGTTTTTTTTATTTCCTGCATGGCTTTATCACGCAATCTAAATTCAGAATCCATGGCAATAAACCACTGTTCAGTAGCTCTGAAAATAACCGGCTTATGACATCTCCAGCAATGCGGATATGAATGCTTCATCCATTCCATTTTCAAAAGGTGTCCGCTTTTTTCCAGGTCCTGCACAATATTTTTGTTAGCCTCAAAAACCGGTAGCCCGGCATAGGCATCTGCTTCCTCAGTAAAAATTCCGCTTTCATCTACAGGCATAATCATGGGCAGTTTGTATTCCAGACCGACCAGATAGTCATCATAACCGTGGCCCGGGGCAATATGCACAAGGCCCGTACCATCTTCATTAGAAACAAAATTACCCAGC
>JAQURL010000047.1:0-4201 GCA_028715625.1 Candidatus Margulisiibacteriota bacterium
AGACTAAAACTGAAAGAAATAGCAAAAAAACAAAAGGAGTTCAATATTCACAAACTGCGGGTTGGGCAAATAATCACTACAGATCAGCTTGCAGCCAGCAAACCTGAAGCGCAGGCAGGACCTGAGGTAAAACCACCAGCAGTGGCGCCTCAACCTAAAGAACCACTTGCTGAATCACCTCAAGTTACGCCAATACCTGCAGTGCCAATACAGCCACCTGTTCTACAGCCTAAAACACCACCGATCGAGACACCCATCTCACCCGCTCCCGCTGCTCCACCTGCACCATCCCCAGCTCCAGAACGGCCACAGCCGGCCGCTGCAGCTGAAAAGCCAGCAACACCACAACCAGATACAGAAAAAATTGCTCAGGCAACAACAACTATTTTGGACCTGATGAAGAATTTTGAATTTAATAAAGCTTTAGATGAACTAAAGAAAAATGAGGTATTACTAAAAGCTACTTATGAAATTATAAAAAAGGATATCTGTGAAGAACAAATGAAGTATTTCCAAACCAAAAAACAAGAGATTGAAACGCTGTTACTACCTGAAAATATTACTCAAGAAAATGTTAGCAAAGCCAACAAACTACTTGATGAAATCAAGGTTAATTTATCCCGGAAACAAAACGATGAATTAAAAGCTCTGATAACAACTAAAGAAACAGAGCTCAAACAAAAACAAAAAGATCAGCTACCAGTCAAGCCGGAAGCTGCTCTATTGCCTGCACCACTGGTAGCACCACCTGAAAAGCGTGAGGAATCGCCAAAAACACCAAGGAAAGAAGGGAAAAAAATGAATAAAGGTACAAATCAACCAGTTAATAATCCGGAAACATCTGTTCCACCTTTAACAACTCCTCCAGTTAAAAAACAGGGCAAAACGTTATTCCAAACTTTGATGGAAGCAATGGATAAAGATGAATAGATTGCTGTTTCACAACAAATTGAAACCTGTGAAAAAATCGTGGTTTTTACCAAAAAAAATGAATTTATCATGAAATCTTTACGATATATTTAATAAAACGTACACGAGGGGTAAAAATGAACATTCAGACTTACGGCTTTCAGGCTAGCGGGGAAAAATTAAAAGTAGATTTGGAGAAATCCTCGGGCTCGGTGATACTACCTGAAAATGATGCCAAACAGCTGGCCCAGGCCATGACCGCGCTGCTTTCATCCTCCGGATATGTAAGCGGAGAAGACGCCCCCGGACTGCTGGACACCCTGGGCAATCTTTATTACAGCGGAAATTACAGCAAATTAACTGAAAAACTGGACATTCGGCAGGCATATGGCCTCGTCCAAAAGACGTTGCATGATTATCTGGACAGACATGAACACCGGGTTAACCGGGATATTAAACACTATTTCAGAATTTCGGAAACAACCGCGAACATTGATATCTGCAAAAAACTTATAAAAATGTCTTTAGCTTTACTTATTCTGAATTCGGGCAAAGGAAGTTTGCAGTATAAACTGGGAGGTGTAGAAAATCTTATCCGAAGTAAAAATGACAGACTTGGATTAAATTTAGTGAACTCCGAATTAAAAAAAAGTTATTCCCAGTTAGTAAACGAACGTGAAACCTATGAACAACTAAAAACCTCCGGTCTGATAGCATCACTACAAACAGAACTTGGCCCCTGGCAACAGGGATTAAACAGCATTAAACAAACCGAAAGAGATATCCAAAACCTTGAAGGGTCAAAAGCAGCGATAAAGGAAATCAAAAATAAACTGCAAAAATCAAATGTATCAATTGAAGAATTGTCCAAAGACTTGAAAAATCTGAAGATCAGCGGTCAAACAGATGATCTGAACATTTTAAATTCCGCCTACAAATTTCAGGAAATTTGTAAAAACTCAGAATATATATTGAATTTGGACATGGACAGGGATACGGAAAGTTTTTCTGAAGAAGAATTAATTAAAATAATCGAAGAACTAAAGAAATTTAAAAGCATTCTTAAAAATGAATGCGGCCAATTTTTGCAGTGGGCAGTAGCCAAAAATATTGAGTTTCAGTTTAAAAAAGAGCTTTTGGAAGCTATCAATAATAACACATTTAAAGGCAAACATGTCTTGATGGCGGTTATTGCTTTTAAAGAACTTAAGTCAAAAACCGATGCTGTTCAGAAGGAAACCATAGAAAACCTGAAAAAAAATCTGAGCGCTCTGGATTTTGATAGCAAAATTAAAGAATTACAGAAAACCAGACAAAACCTTATCGAAAATTACGGAAATGCTGAAGAATTAAATAAGGTCAAACAGCTCCTGGAAAAATTCCCTGATCTCAGCAAAACCAATATACAGGCTTTTATAAATAACCTTAATTCATTTACATTCAAATCAGCGACCTCTTTAAAAATAATAAATGAAATAAAAAATGTAGCCGCAAAAATTTATGAACAGGAAAAAAAGATAAACAGCGCTATATCTGCCGGACATTTATACGCTATACACGAAAGTTTAACTGAGCTGTCAAGGATCCACCCCAATCAAGAAGAAATCAAAAGCAGGATAGCTGATTTGGAAAAGGATCTGCATTCGGTCTTGACGGCTTATGATAGAAAACAAACCACTGTCAATTTAAGCAGTCCTGATATAAGCGAACAGCTAAAAACAGCCATTCAACAAAAACTCGAAGCCAGAAAAAACAAAGATGAAACACTGGGCAAAGTTAATAGGGACATCGCGGAAATCCAGAAGAACCCTGAAGATGTTAGAGCAATTGTAAAATTTGCCAAAAGCTATCGGATCAAATTGAAAGTAGCTGATCTGTTGGATCCGTCCAAAACAGTTCTGGAAGGACTTGGCAACCTTAAAACCAATATCGAACAAAATAAATACGACCCAGAATTTGTTTTACTGCAAAAAATGGTTAATAAGAAACCGATAAGCGAAGCTGAAGCCCAGCAATTTCAAATATTCAAAGGCAACTCTCCGGCTGAACCCCAGCGCGCAGTGCAAAACCAGGTAATTGTTGATAAGCCGCAAAAAAAAGCCGGGGAATCGGTAACACCCTATATTACGCAAATTCCTGAAGAACAGGTAATGGCACCCCCTCACCCCGCTATTGATACGAAAAAACAAGCCGCTGAGGAAGCAAGACAAAAAGCAGAAAAATTGGCTGAACAAAATAAACAAGCGGAGATTATTAAAAAGAAAGAATTCGAAACCGGTTTAACGACAAAAATCAATAGTCTGATATCCGAAGAAAAATTTAATCCGGCGCTGGAATTGCTGAAAAGCTCCCAAACAAAAGTTTCGGAAAATTTTTACACTGGAACCAGACAAACAGTTCTCGAGGCGAAAAGAACATCCGACCAAAATAAGGCAACTCAACTTGAACAACAGAAAAAGCAGGCTGAAGTCAACAAAAAGAAAGAATTTGAAACAAATTTAACAGTGAAGATCAATAGCCTGATGTCCGAAGAAAAATTCAATATAGCGCTGAAAGTACTTGAAAATTCAAAATCTAAAGTATCTGAAAGTTATTACAAGGAGACCAGAGAAGGAATTATAAAAGGCCAGAGAACCTATATCGCGCAAAAAAAAGAAAAAGACCGGCAGGAACAACAAGTAAATGAGTCCAAAAAAGAAATTGCCGATTTGATAAACAGCCATAAATTCAGCGAGGCCCGTGAAAAACTGGCAGGCATCAAACAGTTGATACCTGAACAGTTGTATAACGCTGTTTCTAAAAAAATAGAATCAATAGAAAAATCCAGACAAAAACAAATAGAAGAACAAACAGCGGAAAAAACCGCTATTTCTGAAAAACAAGCCAGGTTTGTACAAAAACAAAAAGAAAAAATTGAAGAATTGGTCAAAAAAGACAGATATACCAATGCCCTGGAAATGCTGGAAACACTAAACGGTAAAATAAAACCTGAAGATTACAGCGAATTAAAAAACCGGATCATTGAAGGCCGAAAAAATTATCTGGCGGAAAAAAATAAACCTAAAAAAACACCCTCAGAAGAAAAAACTGCTCCTAAACCACAGCCCAAGACAGAACAGGAAGAAATCGCAGAACTGGAAAGAGCTGCGATTAAAAAAATGACAGACGCAGGATTATACAAAGCTCCAGAAAAAAACCAGAACGAACCGAAACCTGCTGAAGTGGCCAAGCCAAAACCTGCATTAATTGTAGAAAAAAAGAGGAAGAAAAAAAGTAAACATACGGAGGAAAA
>JAQURL010000047.1:4301-8085 GCA_028715625.1 Candidatus Margulisiibacteriota bacterium
GATATAAGTTCCATAAATAAAGAAATTTTAAAACAAATGACCAAGTCTCTGCGTAAATATGTAAAAGCTAATTTCCAGACACATACCAGGGCTCCATATGGAGAACCAAGGCCGGTCATAGCTTATGAAACACAACCTGCCGCAGCATCTGAAATTCCTGGCGGAATAAATCTGGAACAGGAAATTCTAAACAGATGCAAAAATAAAAATAAAGCCCGGGAAATTATCGGCGATTTAAAAACCCATGGTTATCTGGAAGCAGATGGCAGGCCCGGAAGACTGGCCAAGTATGTGTCTGCTATAAATTTCTGGAAAATAGACGATAAAAAATCTGAAATGGAACTGGCCCAATTATTCAAAGAAGCTGCCTCTAAACCAGCTGTGCTTATACCTTCTACCAATTCAACAATGGCCAGCCGCCCGGTTGGTAGGGGGAAACCTACAACCTCCGCAAGCAGTGCAATTCATTCCGCCATAATAAACTACATGAAAAGTAATGACTATTTTGAAAATAACGGCAGACCTAAAAAAAGTTTTGTAGAATATCTGAGTGTACACTTTTTGATGGATAAATTTCAAATCAACCGGGATGAGGCTGAAAATTCTCTGCGTCTTTTAAAAAAATATGAACCTGTAGAAGAAGCCAAAAAATCACGCGGTTTCTGGGCAACTCTTACCGGCAAAGCAAGTAAACAAAATAATTCGGAAAGACCGGTTGAAACAAGGCCTGCAGCTGCATCCCCGCAGGAACCCCCTAAACCTGTTATTAAATATGAGCCCCGAATAGTTCAAAGGGAAATCGAACCGGAAGTCGGCAAAAAAGCAAGCTACGCAGAAACATCGCCTACACCTGTTGCTCCCGGTGCAAAAGTAAGTGATCAGGATGTTTTAGGGAAATTAAGCAAAGAACATACACCGCTTTATCTGGATGACAGAAATTATAATAAAACCCTGCCTAACAAAGAATATCTAAGGGTAAGACCCTTTAAAAGACTGGTAGTTTATGATCACCAGGACAGAATGATGACGCAGGATTTCCGCAAATTACAATCTGCGCAAGACTTTGCAGCGCTGGTAAAAGATGACCTGGTAAAACAAAAAACCGATCAGGCCGTGAGCTTTAATCTGGACAAAATAACTAAAAATTCGACCAAACCTGATTCGGCTTATAATTATAATGGCAAAAACAAAACTTCAGTTTATGCTTATCTTGGCCAATATGATGATCCCCAGGTAAACATTGAGGTAGCCAATACTGATGAGCAGATGTACTACAAACTGTTGTCCTTTGACACCCAACAAAATTTATTTCACAAAATGGATAAACTGTTTAAAAATAACAATGAAAAAGAAGGTCTTATTTATATGGCCCTGCTCTTTGAAAATATTGTAAATAACAATAATGACAACAGTAAAGAATTAAACAACCTGATCATCCAATATGTGATCCAAAAGCATTACCAGAATAACGAGGAAAAATTTCTGGAGTCTGTGTACAGACAACTGGCAACAATGACGCCATATGCAATAACCAGAAGGATCATTTATACGTTACACATTAATTACGCGGATTATATCTATAACCAATGCCCCATGGCCGATCTTAATTGTTCCAATCCACAGTTTGCCAGCGTAGTTAAATATATAAATCAAACTAGCGCCTTCTGGATAAAGCAATTGGATGATGGGAAAAATTATTTGGCTTCACTACCGCAATATTTATTTTCTGACTCAAAAGAACTTGCCACAAGAATCTTTAACGATGCCAAAGATAAAAAAACATCAAGCATGCTTTTTATTAGTACTTTCTATGAAGGCAATTATTTTGTGAGAACACAGGACCTGAACTATCATTACAGTAAATTTAAAGATTATAGCGAAATATTTAAAAAAATTTTAAATAAATCAAATTTATCTTTAAAAGACAAACAAAACCATTTCAACATAGATGATATCCCCACTTTTAAAGAATATATGAACTATGTAGCTTTTAATAGCGAATTATAAGGGTTAAGCTTAATTAAGTACGATTCTGCCGTCTCCATTCTTTCGTTCGGAAGTAATTCGCTCTATTGGAGATTCCCTAATTACTATGACGCCTCTTCTCATGCCTTCCGTCTTCGCCTAACTGCTTCGCCGAGACGAATCGGACAGATATTCTCCGCGGGCGGAGAGAGAGGTCACGAAGTGACTGAGAGAGGCGGAATGAAAGAATTACTTGGTCGACTTGGATTAATTAATTTTTTAGAACTTTCCCAATCCGGACATCAATATCTTTTCTGTTGGCTTCTATTTTATTTTGCTCGGCTTTACTCTCTGTTAATCTGAGCAAACCTTTAGCGCTGTTATCAACCAAATCTCTCATTTCACCAGCCTGAAGATTTAAGGCTTTAAAAAGTTCAATTACAACAGGCTTAACTTCAACGCCTCCAATTATTACATAATATAAAGCTCTATAAAAAATATCCTGATTCTCTGAGGACAAGTTCTCGATCAAAGTCTTCTTTTGTCCGTCAACAACATAAAGTTTTTGCGCTTTTTTATCGAATTCAAGATTAAATTTTTTAATTAAATATTGCGTCTCACTTTTGGTCTGTAAATCAAGATGTATAACAGCAAATTCTGGATTGTTTGAAGCACCTGTTACCTGGGCTTCCACCAACTTCTTATCAGTGGTCAGGCTGGCCATAATCTCGTTGCTGAATACTGAAAATTTATTAACTTTTTTAGCGAATTCCGTTAAAGACTTGGCTATTTCATTTTTACTCACAGCTCTGTCTATCTGAGAGAAATGCTGTTGTGCAAACCTGATCTTGTAGCCCTCTACGGGTACTCTGTTAAAAAAATAAGCCAGGAACTGCGAGTCGATATTTAACACCAGGTGCTTTAGAACCCGGTCATTATTTTTTATAGTCCTGACATATTCCAGAAAACCGATAAAGCCGGACCTCTTGGTGTCGTCGCTAAGAACTTTTCTCAGCAAATCGGCTTCAATAACTATGTCCTGCTTGTCGCCTACATAAGTAAGATCATGTAATGTAGTTGTAAGTTTTTCTTTCTGAGTGGCGGGTATAGAGGACGTATTCTTTATGGTATTAAGCATACTTTCTGTACCTATTTCACTCCCTGTTAATAAGGATTTACTATTCAGGCATAAGCTCTCGATATATTTACGTAGATATTCTTTTTTGGCTTCTATACTCGCAAATCCTTTTAGCCCTTTGTTCAATTCTCTTATTTTGCTCGTTGAAATGGATAATCTTGTTTCTTCCAACATATCCATATCGTCTGACGCATTCAGGTATATATATTTCAAATCTTTCAGTTTGTCGGTCGTTCCTGTTGTTCTTTTTTTGGGATCTTTAGCTTTTATTGTTTCTTCCTTAAGAGTTTCATAAAACAACTTCAAAGACTCTCTTTCCTCCAGAGTTGTTTTTACAAATATGGCATTGGCCTGGTCGTTATTAAAAAAAGTTGAAACTCCGGCCCTGGCATCATCTTCCATACTTCTTACAGCCTGGGCGATACCATTCTTGTTCTGCACAAAATTGGGATCATCAACATCGGCCATCCATACCTGCCAGTTTTTCTTGGCTTCGTTATAGGCCAGAATTGTTCCATCCTGCAGTATCTCGTATTTGCCCGGATTCATGTATTGTCTGATTCTGAACGGCAGGAGTATAAAAGTAAGCGGCAGCATCCATAAGGGTACATTTATTTCGATAACCTTACCGCCCCACTTTACATCCGAAAGCTTAACAATTACACCTTTAGTAGCGCTGAC
>JAQURL010000047.1:8185-20227 GCA_028715625.1 Candidatus Margulisiibacteriota bacterium
GTCTGATTCTGAACGGCAGGAGTATAAAAGTAAGCGGCAGCATCCATAAGGGTACATTTATTTCGATAACCTTACCGCCCCACTTTACATCCGAAAGCTTAACAATTACACCTTTAGTAGCGCTGACTCCTGCAGAATATTCTTTCTGTTCATCCTTGGTCCTGTATATAACTTCGGCTTTTGTACCGCCTCGCAGATAAAACGCACCCGGCTTTCCTATATCATGTCTTACAGACACATCAAAATAGGCATTAAACATATCTATGCCGGCTTCTACTTCCAGCTTGGTTTCCGGGCTTAGCTGTTTTTCCCACTGGGCATAAACACCCAGGTCCGGCATGCCTTTTTGCGCCAAGGTATTAAACTGATAACCCAGACTCAGCATAAAATTAACACCCAGAATATCCAACTGGGCCATAATACCGGCTCCGGCGTTCAGCAGGTTCCTGGTCTGTACTATATTCTTGTTGCTTATATATTGATAGTTACCTTCCAGATTCAGATTTATCTTTTGCAAAGATGTGTTGATCCTGTCAAAAAATGTTTTATAAAAATTTTTCAGCATATTTTCTTTTATTTGCAATGATGAACCGCTGAGATCGGACTTGCCTGCAAAAATTTTGTCCATGGATTTGCAGTAGATATCCAGCAGTATTTTCTGATCATTTTTCAGATTTAAAGTACTCATATACATACTGAATTTGTTATCATAATAAATTTGTCTAACCTTCAGACACAAGGCGTGGTTATTGGTTTTTTTACGTAAATCCTCAAGTTTTTTCTCCACATCCTTTTCGCTGGCCCATACCAGCTTGTCGCCTTTGGCTTTTAACAAACCGTTATTTAGAAGCTGATTATAAAGATCTTTATGTTCAGGATTTGCATTTATATCAACCATAAAATATATTTCCGGCTGAGAATTTAAAATAGAATTGATAAACTTGCCGATATCTTTCTTCAAAGCCGCATAAACTTCAGCGCCGATTACCTTTTTATCTACCAGATATTCATCGCCCTTTGGTTTGAACCAGAAGGCCTTAACTCCGGCTGTAAATTTGTTGTCCGCATCCAGTTTCTTTTCATACTGGAGGCCTACTCCCAGTTTCTTACCGCTGATATCATCCAAAGTTTGTTCCTGTGTTACTTTATTTTTTACATTCAGGCCTTCGATATATAATTTTACGTTTTTTCCTATAGGAATAGATAAATTGGCTCCTGTGACTTTACGGTTATCATAGGTTTTTGTACCGACATGAGTTACGTTCATGCCCTTCATGGTCATCTGATATACTTCAAAAAAATCTTTATATTTTATGGCCCATCTGTGAGCGAATGTATCTTTGTAATTTTTATCATGCGGTGTTTCCAGGCGGGCATTGGCACTTAAATTAAAATCGCCTATATCCTGCGAAATCGACGTCTGTGTAGCTGTCTTTTTACCCTGATCAAAAATGGATTGAGCCCTGTTGCCTGTTGTATCGGTAACAATAACCCCTATAAGTCTGGTATCCTGCGGCATATAGTTAAATAAAAATTCCAGATTGGTCTTGGTGGACTCAAAATACTTGGAGAGTTTGGCCTCCAAAGTAACATTACGAACCACTCCGCCCATATTTTTAAGGGCCTGGTTTTCGTCCGCAGTAAAAGACTGGGTAGATTTTACGCCCAGCTGCATTTGCGCATTGGCCAGATAAGGCAATTTGTATATCCAGTTCAGTTCTGCTCTCACAAAACCGGCTTTACCCAGAGGGTTAGGAATCGTCTCGGTAGTACCGTCTCTGTAAGCAATTATAATATGATTTCTGTTCATAGTAATTTTAAAAGGCTGTTTGCCGGAATCTTGCGGTTTACCGAAGATTTCCTGCGAATACATCAGCTGGTTTACCACATCGGCATTAAACTCGATTATTGTATCGCCGGCTTTAAAACGCTCTCTGATCTTGGCATATTCATTCTTATTGAAGTTTAACGGTATAACATCCAAAAGCTTGGTTTCAGCTTCTTTGAGTTTGTTATAAGCGAAAGATATCATGTATGTATCGCTGCCCTGTGTAGAGGGTTTAAACTCATATTTTTTGATTAAAGGAGTAATATAATCCCGAACTTCAGGAACATCTCTTAACTTGTCATAATCCTCTGATTTTCTGAAGGCCGTGCTGTATGTCTCGAACAGCTTATCCAGGTCCTGTCTTAAATTCGGATAATTCTCTCTGGACTGGGATTCGATAATAGTAAGCATCTGTAAGGCATCATTCATACCGGCGATATTTTTATCTTTTAATTGCTGCCAGAATATCTCCGAATAAATCTGAGCTTTAACCAGTGAATACGCATTAGGATTTATTGGTTTATGCTCGTTGCCTCTTTCAAATATGCTCAGGATTTTCCGTAATATCAGGATCCTGTTATCTGACTTGGCCGCAGTTCCGATCAAATATTGTAAAGCCTGCTGATAATTTTGCGGTTCAACTTTTATACCCTGCGTATTCATTTCTTTAGTTTTGGCATTGATCATAATTCCCATAAATTCTTCTCTTACACGTAACTGCAACATTAAAGGCAGGGCATTATAACTTGCGCTTAACCTGTTTATATCTTCCTGCTTATATTTATTGGCTTTCAGGGCTTTGGCCTGGGTTTCTATAATATCTTTTCTCAAAGCGTATTCTTTTTTATCATCAGCGTACAAGCTTTCCATATCCTGCTGGCTGACAAGGTTTAGCGGTTCTTTACCTTTGGCTGTATTGTATCTGAACTGTAAGGCAGCCAAATTCTTTATCTCGCTCTTATATTCATCTTTTATTACGTCAGTTAGTTTTTTTACCTCAGTTATGGCCTGAGCAGCTTTATCAAAATCTTTCTGCTCGATATAAATTTCAGCCAGTTGTCCGTAATATTCCGCCAGTTCGCTTTTTCCTCTTGGTGTGACATCTGATTTTTTTTCGGGTATTAAAGTTTCCTGAATATATTTTATTGCTTCAGCTAAAAGCTGGGACTTGCGTAAAGAACTGAGCTTCTGCATTTTTACACTGTGTTCTTCATAATTACTGCTTTTAGCTTTACTTGCGTTATTAACCTCAAGCAGGTTAACTTCTTCTTTTATAGCCTGTTCCAGGCTCGTTTTTGCTGAAGGGTCACTTGCCAGGAAAACCGGCAGTTTCTGAATAATACCGCATAGTCCGGTTTTATCTTCCAACTTGCATATTTTCGTCTTGTCCAAATATATATCAGCTATTAATGCTTCCAGTGAATCGGTGTTAACCTTGATGTTCTTATTCATATTTAAAACTGCCTGCAAATTTCTGGCTTTATCGAACTGTCTGGTTTCCATAATATACCGTATATAAGACTCAACAATCCTGAAGGCATTGGTAACAGAAAGCTGATATTTGGTACCTGTTTTCTTTTCTTTGGAATAATCGGGGTTTTGCAAATTCTTAATAAGATCGACAAATAATTTATCAATCGCAGTTAAATCAGCTTTGGTTTGAAGATTTTTAAGAGCTACCGATACTTTGGCTTCCAATTCGGAAACCTTTGCGTTCGGAGATGATTTATAGCCTTTTCCTTCTAGTTTACTCTGAATATCCGCCACCTCGGAATAAATAATTTTCCTGGATTCCATGGAATTGTCTTTTTCATTAAGAATTTTGGCTCTGGTTAACTTTAATTCCATTAAATCCTGGTCCGTATATTTATATTTTTGTAATTCTTTGCCTTCAAGCAGTTTTAAGGCTTCGTTCATATAGCCCGCAGCAAAATAGGCCATAATCTTGAGCTTCTGCCTTTGCTGCAGCATATACAACGCCTCTTCTTCGTTTGATTCCAGCTTTATATTTTTTTCGGCTTTTCTTAATACCTCATTTTGATTTACCGGTATCAAATCGTCTCTCAGCATACCGTTTATTTCCTCAGCACTGACGTATTTCTTGTCGCCAATCTTGGCTACAACCAGGCCGGTAACAGCGTCTATGTATTGCCGGGTCAACTTTTTCTGTTCGCCATTTTTCGGAGACTTTCTCTGTTCGCCCAGCTTATTTACAAGTTCATTAAACTTTTCAATCGCTTTGCTGTAATCAGGTTTACCATTCAGGGCAAATCCTTCATATAAGTCCAAATCAGTGAGTGCTTCTTCGGTAATCTTTATTTCACCTTTACTTATATTTCTTAATAACTCTTTTATCTTGCCATAAGCAGCGACTGCCTTTGCATTTTTATTCTTATTGTCTATATCAGCTTTTTCGTTCTTATCGTTGGGATCAAAATATTTTTCTGTCTGCAGATCGTTAATAATGGAAAACATCTCAAACTGCAGTTCATGTTTGGGAACAGCTTTTTTCAAGGCGTCCAGTCTGGCAGCGTTTTCTTTGGGATCTTCGATATTCAGGTCATTACAAGCCCGTAAAAGTCCCAGCCTGATAAAAAATTCAATTTGCGGTTTCATTTTAACAGTGCTGTTTTCGGCTCCGGCTTTAGCCAGAATTTTTTCAAAAACCTGTTTAGCCTGATAATGGTTCTTTTTCAGGAGTTCCAGATTGCCTTGCATCAGAGCGAATTCCGGCTGTTCCTTGAATCCATTACCGCTTAAACTTTTCAAATACTCTTCTGCCTTGGGTATATTTTCTTTTTTTATGTAATAGTTGCCTATCAGCAGGAAATAATTTTCCGGAACAAGTTTATATTTCTTTAAAAATTCCACAAAATTCTTGTTATTCATCAAATCAGCCATTTTTTCCAGGTAGGCCGTGCCCTGTTTATCATCTTCCAGTTCCTGATCAGCTAAAAGTTTGAAAGCTTTAACCAGATTTTTCTTTTCAGTAACCTTTAAATCTTTGCTGTTTATCATATTCAATACCGCAGATGCTGCAGAACTTTCATTGCCTTTCAGCACTTCCAGGCCAAGTTTCCTGGCTTCGGGGTATTTCATAATCCCGATAAGCGCATAAGCTTTTTGAATTTTTATGTCATCAAGTTCGCCGGGCTTAAACTCTATCCCGTTAATACTTAAGGCTCTGTCGGCAGAGTTGATCGCTTCCTGATAGTGATTATTATAAGCGAAATAAGACATCTGCAGCTTGGCCAGCTCTTTGGCATATAAAGATTCAGCAGGCAAAGCACCGATTGAATTTAGAGTAGTCCGATACGACTCATCCGCGTTTTTTGAGTCTTTCAACTTGATATAGGCATAGGCTTTAGTCAGGTTTGCCCAGAATTTTTGTTCGGGAGTGCCGTCACGCAGAATGTTATTGGCTGCCTCGATGGCTTTCTGGGGTTCCTCCGCCCGACTGTAGAATTTCATAAGCAGGCTGTAGTAATCGGCGGAATTAGCAGGGGTAATTTTATTTATAAACTCCCGAGCTTTTTCAATGCAATCTTCATTATCCTGGTCAAGGATACCATTGATAAGACTTTCATAGATCTCAAAAAACATACCAAAATTTTCTTTTATGTACTCCATCTGCTGTTTAGAATCGATAATTTTTGTGAGCATATTAAAATATTTGTTTTTTTGGTTAGACTCCTCTTTCATGTTTTGTTCCAACTTGACTAACAAAATTAAAACTTCCAGATAAATCTTTTTATCATCATTCGACTCAATTTCTACTTTGCCGTCGTCAAAAGCCTTTACAACACTTTCAGCTATTTTATAAGCATTAATGTCTCCTTTTTCTTTTAATATATATGCCTGGTTAAGTTTCATTCTTAACACATCAATCAATTTTAAATCGCCAGGTTCTAAAAAATTTTTTAAATATGAATCAGTTTCGGGGACATTAGGCGTTCCTTTTGTTAAATACTCAAGCAATTTATTGGCTGATTCATATTGCCTGATGTCTGTATAATATCTGACTTTTATATAAGCAAAATTCAATTTCACTTTTTTTAGTTCATCGTTGTTGCTTCCGGGTTTTAAATTTAATTCGTTTATCTCCTTCTGTTTTCCACTTATAAAATCAGCTAATTTTTTAGGATTCTCTAACTTTATTATTTCATATTGGACATTTAATATATTATTAATCACTCCATAATATAAATTTGTATCTTCAATTGTTTTATTCGATTCCGCTATGACAGAATCATAAATATTTTTTGATTTAATAAACAATTCTAAAGCTTCTTTAAGTTGTTTTACTTTTTTATTTCGGCTGTATTCTTTAGTTAATATTTCTGCTTTTACTCTATAAGCATTCATCACTTGCCTACTTGACAACAATGGGATATCCGTCTTCATACCTTCACATGTTTTTATTACTTCATTAGCGTAATCGAAAGCTGGCTTAACTAGGTCTTTATTGTTAATTTTTCTATTGTCTTCGCCAACTGTTGTTTCAGTTTTAAACATATCTGATATTGAATT
This sequence comes from Candidatus Margulisiibacteriota bacterium, assembly GCA_028715625.1. Classification (NCBI taxonomy): domain Bacteria; kingdom Bacillati; phylum Candidatus Margulisiibacteriota; species Candidatus Margulisiibacteriota bacterium. The sequence continues at coordinate 14,544 of JAQURL010000047.1, forward strand.
GATTACCTTTCGGGGGAAGTAGGTTGCTTTTTGATAAGATGCATTCATCATAATCTCATTAATTGTTATATTGTCTTGAACTCCGAGGAAATCTTTACGCTTTTCAGATAGAATTTTGGCTATATTTCTTGTTTGCAAATAATTTTCATTAGCCTGGAAATAATTGAGCGCACACAATAGAAATCTTATATCCATTGACTCAAAATTTTTGCCCTCAATTTTTTCTTTAATTGATTTATTTAAGATATCCAAAGCTTTATCTTTGTCTTTAATCTTATTGAACTGATAAATTGCCAAGTCACTTTCAATACATGAAAGCTCAACTTCTTTCATCCGGGGATTACTTTTATCGGCGTATTCTTTTAACAATACTTGATATTTTTTATAGTCATCGTCTTGCCCTAAAATATGGTTAAGGGTAGATTTCTGTAACATTTCAGAAAAAACATAACCTTGTTTGTCATTTTTAAGTTGGGCTCTATAAGTTTTTTCGCTATGAATATTTCTCAAAAAATTTATAATGCTCTTTTCATAAAATTCAAATTTTTGATCTATTTCAAGGCTATGCTCTGGATTGAATTTTTCAGTGACCACTGCCACATCTGTACTTTCAACAATTTTTATATAACCTTTATTAATGAGCTCTTTCCACAATAATTCACCCCATACCTTATCCTTCATCATTTTTATAGCTGATTCTTTGGTAACTTTATTTTTTTCATCTAATCTCGGATATTTAATCTCAGCTTCAGAAATATTCTTTTTTAAGTTTTCAGCGTCCTTGGATGTTAGGAACTTTTCATAATTTATAATGTTTTTTAATTGTTCAAGAAGAACATTTGTAATAACAAGTTCTTTTTTGTTCACTTCTCGTATTTTGTTTAAATATTGTCTTGCCTCAGCAAATTTACCTTCCGAACATTTATACATTATATTCCGGTGATATATTTCATAAAGAGCAAATTGTTTCACAAGAGCTTCATTATATTTTTCCTCAAGTTCCATTACTGTACTATATTGATAAATTTCTCTCACCCCAGTAAATTTTTGAGCTTCTTTTATTGAATTAAAATCTCTATTATTCAGGAAGACTCTTAATTCACCCTCCTTGTTTGTTTTTAGCTGTAAAGTATTTTTCGCTCCATCAATTGTTTCGTAACCTTGAGGCTCTAAAGAAGATTGGACCTTTAATAATTTCGCTTCAATAACATCAAAGCTGTCTCCACTATTATATGGCTGGCCCCAGAAGCATAAAACTGCTCTTAATGACAGACCCTCAATGGAATCCTGTTTATATATGTTTTGGGTTAAATATTTAATGAAATTTACTATATTGTTTACGTTCTCTTTTTCCTCCGCCATGGGATTGCTAAAGTATTTTTTGGGTATATTACGTAAAATCACAATTAGCCAATTGAATGTTGTCCCTGAACAGAGTCTTGGATACCATTTATCCGGACTGAACAAATAATTTTCACTTAGAAAAAACGCGGAGTTTCTTATCCTCGGATCTAAATTTGATAATACTTTCCAAAGATGTTCTATTTTTTTTGTTCTATTTTCTGGATTTTTTTCCAAAAGCTTTACTTCTAATTCCAATGTCTTCATCTTTAATTGCAATCTGCTTAAAGCCTTAATTGAATACCGTTCGGTGGACTGACCATTTAATGAATAATCATCTATGAACCGGCACACTCTGTTAACAACTCTTAGAGCGTCCTCAGGAGTCTCTCTGTCAATTAATTCATAATAATTATCGGGTAAATAGGCTGGAAGCAATCCATCCCTGAATCTTGTTCTTAAATCATCAAGATATTTTTTGATTAATGGGTCTTTTTTATCTTCACTGGTTATTAGTCGCTCGGGGTGATCCCAGGGTCTTCTTTCCGGTACAACTATTCTGATATCTAAGTCTTCAGCCATTATTATTTACCCCGTTCATTTTAATATTTCTGTTCCTCATTAATATATCGTTATAACTTTGTATTAATTTCTCCAAATATGAACTGACATGCTTAAACGCAAAAGTTCCATCGATGCCTTTTATCTTAAAAATCGGATCATTTTCTATTCCTTGCAACCGTTTTATATTTGTTGTAGTGATAAGCACTTTTTTTATATCAGGTTCAAATTGCATGTAAGATTTATCAAGCTTCAAAACTTTATCTGTATCAAATTTACTTGATACTTCAACTTTTTTGTTGATATTAACTAATATTTGTTGAACGATTTCCTTATTAAAAGTATTTAATCCTTCGATGTCAGGGTTGAAGCCGCACTGAATAAGTTTTTTTGTAATAAATCCGTTGTCATCAATATACCCCTTGACTCGAAGCTCATTGAAAATTCTAAAAGATTTTTCAGACTTTTCTTCTTCTGATGTGTCTGGGAATAATTGTTTAAAGGAATATTTTTTTATATTTTCAATATTATAATATGTAAGATATCCCTTCTTTATAAGTTCAACCCAAGTATCTACTGGGTTAACACCCCTAATACCTTTAAACAAGTCCGGCGTTATCTGCTTATTATCTCCAATTAAATAAATTCTCAATACCGCTTCAGTAAAAAGCAAGTCAGCGTATGCGTCATCAATTCTTTCTTGTTTGGTATATTTTAAGTTTTTCTCTATCTCCTGTAGCTTTTGTTCAGGATTAAATCTGTCTACTCTTTCAATATAAAGAATTCTTTCTAAAATGTTTTTTACATTTTTTTCTATAACCCTGAATTTACTGTCCAATGTAAATTTGAATGAAGGTTCTAATGGATTAAATCTTTCTGATATACTGCCTGCGAAGTTATTTTTTGCTTTTACTATGTACCCTTTGTCCACTAATTCCTGCCATAATTCATCTAAATTCAAATTATTTTCTTTAGCTAATGTGAGAAATATCTCTTTTTTAATCTCGCCGTCTTTATTTATAAACATCCCTAATTCGCTGCTATCACCAAACTTATTTTTAATTTTCTCCAGGTTTTCTATGTCCATTCTGATTTTTAGTGCAAAAAATCTATAATGCTCCATCCAGCTATTCTTATTATCTTCAATAAACCTTGATGACATATTTTCAGACAATCTAACAAAATCCAGGCTGTTTTTACTTAACTCTTTTATATTATTTTTATGAATATCATAATCGGTCCAGAATGACAAACTTATTGACTGAGTTATGACATCAGCATAATAGTCAGGCCTCAACTTCTTAAAATTATTAAATAATGTCCCGTTAAATTTTGTCTTAAAAAGTTCCATCAGTTCTTTTTCTTCTCGAAGATTCTGTTCTTTACCGGTTTTGCTCAAATTCTTCGTATCAAATTTAAATTCCAAATTATCCGGAGCCAGTAGTATCTGATTATGAAAATAGAGTTTATCTAAAATATAGCGCCAATCATTATAGTTGAATTCAGCTTCTTTGAATTGATATCTTGAGTTTGCTTCATATTCTTCCAATTTATTGTGATGCTGTTTAAACAGCAAAACCTGATAGGCTTGATAAAGCATTAAATAATTATTAATATATCTTTTGGGATTCTGTTTTCGTTCAACATCTGTGAGCATCGATAATCGTTCTTTTAGAATATTTACCTTTTTTTCATATGGAATATCATCAGAATAAAGAGCAATAGATATGGCAAAATTAACATATAATTCCGGCAATTTCGCTACATACATTTGAAATTTCAAATACAAATCTTTTTTTTCATCGATTGAAAATAAATCCACAAGATCTCTTTTTACAATTTCACGGGCCAATATTTCTTTTAGATTGGCTGATAATGACATTGCCTCTACGTCATGTACTTTTACTTTATAATCGATATTCCCTATTGCCTTCTTTAGGATATCACCAATCTGACCCTTAATTTCGTTAAATTTTGGATCCAGGTCCTGTAATTTTTTATCTACCAATGATTTCCTTAAAACAAAAAGTTGTTTATCAATATAACCGGCCTTTATCAAAGCATCCTTTACTTCATTAGGGGCAAATTTATTTATTACCGCAAAATCTTTTTCACTGACCGGGGTTTTAAAAGCATCTGAATTTATGTGAATATCACCTAAAGTTAGACTTAACGGTATGTAATTATAACGCCTTAAAACAACATTGAACGGTTTATAATGGTATACAGATTCAGGATCTTTAAACCTGCTGTCAAAAAGTCCTATCAGATCATTAAGGTCTTCTATGCCGGCTTTCTTGTAAATTAAAGCCACCTGCTTCAACTGAGAGCGCTCCTGTGGATCAAGGACATCCCATAAAAGTATTTTTTCCATATACAATGCTTTCAAGACAGAATTTTTGACATTTGTTTTATCTTTGGCTGAAGCTATTATTCTGTTTAGAGCTTTCTTTATTTCTTTGTTTGGCAAACCTTTCATGACTCTCAAAGTTTGAATAAAATATGAAATTATTTCGATATTATTAGTATTATTGTTGATGTCCATCAATTTGTTGGAAAGTTTTTCCGGTATATTTGCTAGTATTTTATTTCCAGAGAACATATTGGCTATCCTGTTAATAACATCCACCGAATAGTATGCGCCAATATAACTTAGAAAAGTTGACTCATAATTTATTTCATCCCTATCAATCAATTTGGTCAGCGTGTCCTCGAAAAGTTTTACTGATTTCTCTACACTCATTTTACTTTTTGATAGTTCTACGCCATACATATAGTGCGTCATCACAGTGAGTTTATCCTGAGGCACAATTTCATAAAAAACAGCAAGTTCCGCAGGATGACTTGCTATATCCTGTTCTTTGAACTCATCCTTTTCCTTATATTTATTTGCTTGATCCGGTGTATAACTCCAGTGCTTAACAAAATTATTCCAGAATTCCCAACCGCTGTTGTCATTTTCCTGAACGTCGGTAAAATGAAAATGATATTTTAATGGTACATCATCAGGCGATAAATGTTTAATATTGCTTAAATAATATAAATAACTATTTTTATTTTTTTCAAGCAATTTACATTTATTATCCAGTTTGCCGTCACATGCTTCGAAATCCTGATCTCCCGTACGCCAGTATAAGCGATAATTATCCATCTCATTATGCGCTGATGCATCCTTAATAACAATTTCTTTATTATCTCTAACGGATATTTTCATGTGCTCGGGTAATGTAAAAACTTTTGCTTTATCCGAACTGATGTCGTACTTGTCCTTCACGGCTGCCATTAAGTGTTTAGTATCTGAAAGTAGTTTATTGAACTGTTTATGCATAAACTCAGACCCTTGAGAATTAGATGTACAACTGTCATTTTTAAAATATTCAGCAATATACTGCAAATATTTATAATTAGGATAAGAAGGATAAAACGAATTCCAGATATAGCCGTTTTCATCTTGTTCAGCGGCTATAAATGCTCCTTTTGACATAAGAAAAAAATTTTGAGGGGTTCCGTCAACATTTATTGAATATGTTTTCATTACCTGATATATAAAATCTTTAGCGTATAAATATATGAAATTTTTTAAATTACTGTCTCCCCAGCCTTTTTGAAGTCCCATAATAAGAGCCGTCAAAAGATCAAGGTCTGCATCGGCGGCCGAAGCATTACCGAAGTTTTTTTGGAACTCGCCTCCGGTATCTTGAATGTTCTTTACTATTTCAATTGAATTATCATGTTTTACAACAGATAGCCAGGGCATAAGTTTAATGGTCTCTGTTTCTTTA
>JAQURL010000048.1:0-10237 GCA_028715625.1 Candidatus Margulisiibacteriota bacterium
TTTTTCCTTTAAAAGCCCTGGCTGGAGTATTGGCTGCTGACACAAAAGCAGAAGTGTTATTTTTGGGAATTCAGCCCATATCAACTGAGCTGGGCCAAACCATGTCAGTTGAGGTTAAGAAAAGTGCGGATGAAATAATCGACTTTTTAAAATCCCGATATTAAAATACAGCTGATCCCCTTGAATCTTCGAAAAAGGAGAATATACTGGAATTAGTACTGTGTAGCGGAAATCATTATTCCAGAGTTCAACCCGGTACACATTAAACTCAGAGGTCAGGTAAGAAAGAAGATATCAACATACGAATAACCAGATTCGACAGTACAACAGTTAAATCATGTTGGATAAAGAGACCATCGATAAAATAAAGATTATCCTGTCTGCTGATGATATGGAAGCTATCCTGTTTATTCCTTCAGATATTGCGGAAATTAATATCAATTATTTATATCAGGTACTTTATCAATCCGGAATTAAATATGGGGTCGATGAAGTGTTACTCAAAAAGTGTATTGACGATAAATTGTTTGATCAGAATATTGTTATTGCCAAAGGGAAACAACCGATTCAGGGCAGAGAAGCAAAATTGGAATTTTTTTTCGAAACAGATTCACAGAATTTGAAACCCAAAGAAGTTGAAGGAGAAAAAATTGATATTCACGCGCTTTCCAGCGTAAATTGTGTTACAAAAGATACTTTGCTCTTACGAAAATATCCGCAGGTTCTAAGTGAACCGGGAAGGGATGTTAAAGGGAAAAAACTGATCGTTTATGATGCGCAGGATGTGCATTTTAAAATCGGAGACAATGTGAGGTTGAGCGAAGACGGCCTGGAGGTCTATTCAAACGTGGATGGCTGTCCTCAATGGATTAATGAGACCATAAGCGTAAATACCCGCTATGTAGTAGAAGCCGATGTGGATTTTTCTGTCGGCAATATTGATTTTTTCGGCGATGTATTTATTAATGGAAACGTCCTCAGCGGTTTCCAGGTAAAAGCCACAGGAAGTATCATTATTCAGGGATTTGTGGAAGCCGCAAGAATTGAAAGCGGTCAGAATCTAAATATTTTAAGAGGTATTGCGGGTAGCCAGAATGCGTATGTGCAAGCAGCTCATGATATTTATGTTGATTTTGTGGATTCAGCTACTGTTGAAGCGGGCAATTCCATTTTTGTTAATAAGAGCATCAGGCATAGCAAACTGTATGCCGGCCACTCCATTTTTTGTGAGAAGGAAGAAGGTCAGCTTATAGGGGGAGAAATTCATGCTTGTAAAGTGATTCAAGCAAAAGAAGCCGGCACAGTTTACAGCACAAAAACCAAGTTTATTTTAGGTACCGATCCGGTGCTGATAAATGAGTTGAGCATGATTGACAAGGAACTGGAAACTGTTAAAGATGAACACGAAAAATGTAAGTCGGTACTCAATATGCTTTTTGAAAAAATAGAAAATCATAAGAGAAAACAAGACCAGTCACCTGAAAACCTTAAGCATTTTGCAGAGCAATATCTGAAAATAGCGGAAGTTGTCAAAGCATTTGAACAACGAAATCTTGAACTTAAGGGAAATAAAGAAATTTTAGAAAAAAAGATTAAGGCAAGCGGGCACGCCAAACTTTCTATAAGTAATAAAATATATCCCGGAGTTGAAATATTTTTTGACAAAAAAAGATTGTTTATTGATCAGGAACTTTCCTTAAAAACGTATAGAATAGTAAATGATGAGATAATAGAGGGTATATTCGAGAAAACAAATCCTTGAAAGCGCTTTTCTCAACAAGCAGAGAAAGCGGCTGAAATGGGGGTAACATCAAAGCCGCTTTCAATTTAAAAAGAAGGGTGGAATTATTTATCCGATAGCCAGAGGGCCTCTTTCTCCGGTACGAATACGGATACAATCGCTTAAATCCATTACGAAAATTTTGCCGTCACCGACTTCACCGGTTTTAGCTCCTTTAATGATAGCGTCAATTGTAGGCTTTACAAAGTTATCATTAACTGCGATTTCCAGACGAATTTTTTTCAAAAGGTTTCCTGTTTCCTTTGTGCCCCTGTAATATTCAGCCACACCCATTTGTCGGCCATGCCCAAGCACTTCGCTGACAGTTATCAGGTTAACTTCGGCCTTGTATAGCTCTTCTTTAACTTCTTCCAATCTGAACGGTTGTATTATGGCAATAATTAGTTTCATAGTTATCTCCTTTACTCCAGAACCGTATAGGCCCGCTCATTGTGTTCGCTGACATCCAGACCCATGGCTTCTTCTCTTTCCGACACTCTTATGCCGATAACCAAATCGATCCCTTTTATGATAATAAAGGTTATAATCAATGAATACAATGCTGAAACAATTGCGGCGAAAATTTGTAGTTTGAGCTGATGAGGATTTCCTCCATAGAAATAACCGGAATAAGCAGCCTGCACGGCAGGTGTGGCAAATAGTCCTGCAGCGATTGTGCCCCATGCACCGCCTACACCATGCACACCAAAAGCATCCAGGGCATCATCATAACCGGCCCAATTTTTAATGAATATTACAAATATATAGCAAATTATACTTACGAGAATACCTATAAATAAAGCTCCGCTTACATCAATAAATCCTGATGCAGGCGTTACCGCTGCAAGACCGGCAATGGCTCCCGTGGCTACACCAAGTATAGTAGGCCTTTTTAAGATTATCCAATCCAGAACAAGCCAGGTAAGTGCTGCGGTTGCTCCGGCTACATGAGTGACCACAAAAGCGTTTACAGCCAAGCCGTCAGCGGCCAGAGCGCTTCCTGCGTTAAACCCGAACCATCCGAACCACAGCAGTGCAGTACCCATAACTGTGAAAGCCAGGTTGTGCGGTGGAATAGCGCGAAGATATTTGCGTTTCCCAATAACCAAAGCTGCAACCAGTGCTGCAATCCCGGCATTGATATGCACTACAATACCTCCAGCAAAGTCAATTACACCCATTTTATACAGCCAACCATCAGCGGCCCACACCCAGTGTGCCACCGGTGCATAAACAAATAGTGACCATAAAACTGTGAAAACCAGAAAAGCTGAAAATTTCATTCTTTCTGCAAATGCGCCGATAATCAGCGCCGGTGTGATAACAGCGAACATACATTGAAAAATCATGAATAATTGATGGGGAATACGTGCGTAAGGCTGCGCAATTGTATAAGGACTTGGCTCGAAGCCCACATGTTTAAGCATTGCCCAGTCAAAGCTGCCAATAAATCCTGCCAATGATCCTTTGCCAGGGGCGAAAGCCAGGCTATACCCGCAGATAACCCATAACAGGGTTACCAGACAAAGCGAGATAAAGCACTGCATAAGCACACTCAGAACATTTTTTCGTTTAACCAGACCACCATAAAAAAAAGCGAGCCCCGGAACTGTCATGAGTAAAACCAGAGCGCTGGCCATGATTATCCAGGCCGTATTACCGGAATCTATAAAGGGTTTCATTTTACACCAACCTTTCAGTTAATGTTAAATATATATTTTCTATTGATAAATTGTCAAGATAAAGAATTAAGTTTAACAGTAAAAAATATAAAATTAGCTTGAAGATAATTTATAATAATAAATATTTAAGATTATTTTTTGTATTTTTAATGTATTTTATTCAATATTTTCATGATGAGTTGGTTGATAATAATTTTGAACAACACCGGATGTCCGAAATAACCACATTGTCATTGCGAGGAGCAAGTCTTCATTCTCGGACATTTTCATGGGAATGACTGTCATACAAAGAGAAAGCCCCTTACTGACAAATGAAAATCAGTAAGGGGCAACTGAAAGAGAGGGTGTTAAATTTATCAGCCTATAGCCGAGGAACCTGTTTCTTCAGTACGGATGCGAATACATTCTTTAAGGTCCATTACAAAGATTTTGCCGTCGCCGACTTCACCGGTTTTGGCCCCTTTAATAATTGCCTCAATAGTAGACTTGAGAAAATTGTCATTAACCGCGATTTCCAGACGGATTTTCTTCAACAGATTACCTGATTCTTTGGTGCCTCTGTAGAATTCGGTAACTCCCATCTGGCGACCGTGGCCCAGGACTTCGCTTACTGTAATCAGGTTAACTTCTGCCTTATACAGCTCTTCTTTAACCTCTTCCAGCCTGTAGGGCTGAATGATAGCGATTACCATTTTCATATGCGCACCTCCTTATAAATTTATATCCAACTGTGTGGTAAATGTCGGTTTTGCCACGTTATTGTAGGTGCCATAACCGAAAAGTATGGATGTATTGGTATCAAACATCCAGGAAAACCCATAGAACAATGAACCGAGAGAAGACTTGGTCCCGGCGTAATCTATACAAACCCACAGTTTGTCATTGATGGCCTTATCCCAGGTCAGGATCGGTCCGGCATTATCTTTTGCGCCGTTATCGGTAAGCAGATCAGGGTTTCCCATAAAATATCCAGCGGATAAGCGTCCGAATTCAAAATTTTTGGCTATCAGGCCATAGATAACATTTTGATTGGTTGCGCCGGCTTGTGTACCAAAGCCGAAAGCCCCTACCGCAACCGCTACCGGCAGAGTGCTGCTTTCGGGCAGCGCGTATTTGGCGTTAAATACAAAAGGTGAATCCTGCGGCAGAAAAATATCAACACCAATTTCGATTTCAGGACTTAAACCATAGGTAAGGCCCAAATCGGTAGGGAGAGCGTACCCTCCGCTGTTCGTCCCCTGAGTAGTGAAATAGTTGTCGATCCCCAGGTGAAAAGTTTTTGCTTTCTGGAGGTCAGTGCTGGGATTCCAGACTTGGGTCGACGGTGTAGCCAGCAGCATGCCGGCTATTGTTAAACTTAGTGATGCAAATAATATTTTTTTAAACATTTCTGTGACTCCTTTCTTATTCTATTACCGTATAAGCTCGTTCATTGTGTTCAGTAATATCCAGGCCCATTGCTTCTTCTGTTTCAGAAACTCTAACACCCATTATCAGGTCCAGGACCTTGTAGATGATAAGGGTTCCTGCGAAAGAATAGACCATGGTAATGCCAACTGCTATTAACTGAATGGTCAGTTGGTGGGGGTTACCGTAAAAAAAGCCCTTGTATGCAGATTGTACAAGCGGGGTAGCAAATAATCCGGTAGCGATAGCGCCCCAGATACCGCCGATTCCGTGTACGCCGAAAGCATCCAGTGCATCATCATATTTAAAAAAGCCTTTGATAACCACTACAAAGAAATAACAGACGATACTTACCACTGCACCTATAATCAGGGCTCCGGTAACATCGACAAATCCTGAAGCCGGGGTTATGGCTACGAGGCCGGCAACGGCTCCCGTGGCAGCGCCCAGCATTGTAGGCCTTTTATGCATGACCCAGTCTATCAGGGCCCACATAAGCGCGGCTGTGGCTGTAGCTACATGAGTTACCATAAATGCGCTGGCGGCTAATCCGTCAGCGGCCAGACCGCTTCCTGCGTTAAATCCGAACCATCCGAACCAAAGTAATGCGGCGCCGATCATTGTGAATACCAGATTATGCGGCGGTACGCCTTTCAAGTATCTTCTTTTCCCGATTATCAGAGCTGTGGCCAGAGCAGCCATACCGGCATTGATATGCACAACTGTGCCGCCGGCAAAATCCAGAGCGCCCAGCTTGAGGAGCCAGCCGTCTGCGGACCAGACCATGTGTGCTATCGGTGCGTAAATTAATAATGACCACAAAAATGTGAAAACCATAAAAGTTGAGAATTTCATGCGTTCGGCAAAGGCGCCTATGATCAGGGCCGGTGTGATGACCGCAAACATGCATTGAAAAAGCATAAAAACAAGATGAGGAATACGCGCTGTGGCTTGTGATATATAGTAGGGGCTGGGTTCCATGCCTACATTTCTAAGCATTGCCCAATCCAGGCTGCCTATAAATCCGCCCAACACTCCTTTGCCCGGACCGAAAGCCAGACTGTATCCTATTGTAACCCAAAATACGGTTACCAGGGCCAGTGTTAAAAAGCATTGCATAAGTACGCTTAAAATATTTTTTCTTTTAACCAGACCTCCGTAGAACAAGGCAAGTCCCGGAGCGGTCATGAGCAGGACCAGCGCTGAAGACATAAGCATCCAGGCGGTATTGCCAAAGTCTATATAGGGTTTTGGATCTGTGGCGACAGTATCATCTCCCAGGGCGAAGCCTGCAAATAAAACTATGAAAACTATTGTTAATAAACGAAAAAAACGATTCATTTTGTCCACCTCCTGCAGTTTGTAAGATTGGTTTACTAAGATTCGGTTGGTTCCCTGCTCCTCCTTTCTTTTTTAGTTAGTTATTATTTTATTAATATATTTGCTAATGTCAAGCAGTATTTTTTATTTTTACCGTAAATTTTAAAAAATAGCTTGATAAAATATTAATATTTAATAAATTATCGAATAATAATTAAAATAATTTCAGTAAAATATTAAAAATATGATTGATGTTTTGAAATTTAGCAGGATTTGTTGCGGTTGTGGTTAAAAAGAAGTTAATATTTATTGGGCACACTTCGTCAAGCTCAGTGTGACACATTATTTTTGTCATGTTGAGCCTGCTTGCCTTGACGTAGCTTTAGCGTAGGCGGGACGAAACATGCGTCTGTATTATATTGAGCTATGAGGAAGCATACTGTTTGCGAACAGCTTTATTAACATTATAATAGTTATCATGACTAAAACAGTTGAAGAAATAATTCAAATATTTAAAAAACAGAAAAATGAACATAATCTTGCTGGTATGGTCAGATTTGGTATTAAAACAGATAAAGCCTACGGTATTTCTATACCTGAGTTACGACAACTTGCAAAAAACATTGGCAAGAATCAGCAACTGGCGGATAAATTGTGGGAAAGCGGTATACATGAAGCGCGGCTCCTGGCTTGTTTTATAGCCAGGCCAGCTGAAATATCTCAGGTTCAGACGGAAGCATGGGTAAAGGATTTTGACTCCTGGGATATTTGTGACCAGTGTTGCAGTAATGTTTTTGACAAAACTCCCTGGGCTTATGATAAGGCCGATGAATGGAGCCGGCGCGAGGAAGAGTTTGTGAAAAGGGCCGGTTTTGTTATGATGGCTGCTCTGTCGGTTCATGATAAAAAAGCGTCGGATAGTAAATTTTTACCTTTTTTTGAACGGATTAAACAGGAAGCGGAAGATGAAAGAAATTTTGTGCGAAAAGCCGTTAACTGGGCTTTAAGGCAAATAGGGAAAAGGAACGTCGTTCTTTATGACGAAGCAATCAGGGTTGCAAAAGAGATTCAGAAAATTAATTCAAAAACAGCAAAATGGATTGCAGGCGACGCACTAAGAGAGTTCCGGAAAAAAGAAGCAAAATTTAAATAAAATGATGCTTTAAATTGATGATATCACGGTAGGGAATAACACCAATAAGTTTTTCCTCATGATCAGTCAGTGGAATCGCCCGAAAGCTGTAACGGTAAAACATACTTGCTGTTTCTCTTAATGTATTCTCCGGTTTCAAACTGATAACGTGAGTGATCATGATATTTTCCAGTTTTTCTTCCATATCTGCCTGCAACAATTCTTTTACATCCACTACACCAATGAGTTTTTCCTGATCATCAACAACATAGATATACATGACGACATCTTTATCTTTTGCTATATGGCGGAAATCATCCAAAACCTGTTTAACCTGAGTCTGCGGTGAAAATTTAAGCACATGCGGGGTGGCGAAGTTTATAATTTTTTCATCATGTTTATCAATCAGGAATTGTATTTTTTCTACCACATCTTTATCCATATGCAGAATAATATTGTCTGCGTCGGCAGCCGGAAGGATTGATAACACATCTGCTGCCTGGGCTGGTGTCATATCATTAATAAGTTCCGCAACGCGTCTGATGTCGATAGATGAGATCAGGTCTCGCTGAACACGCGGCTCAACTTCTTCCAGTGTGTCGGAAGCTTGTTCGGTGTCCAGCTGATTGAAGATGGCCAGACGATGTTCATGATCAAGTTCTTCCAGCATATCGGCCAGGTCTACCGGGTGAATGTCCGATAATTTTTCTTTAAGTATTTTAAGTTTTACATTGCCCTTGAAACTACTTAAATTTTCCGGTAAAGGTTGAATATAATTCCAGGATAGTGTTTCTTCCTTGATAATGTTAGCCAGGTTATAAATAAAGTTGGCCAGCCACTTAAAGCCGATGCGCCGTAATAACCCGTATTTACTAAAATCCACATCACTGACATACATTTTATTACCGCTTATAAAAAGTCTTACATCGTAAACAACTTCAACTTCATTATCATCAAGGTCCAGTACTTTTTTATCCAGCACATGGTCCTTTAATAAAATCTGATGCTCAGCAGGGTCTTTTTCGTATGGCTCCAGGTTTTCAATATCGATAATTATTTGGTTTTTGGTTGATTCTTTTACTTTTTCCCAGGGTACGAGCAAGGAGTGATAACCGAAGGGACGACGAATAAAAAATGTTGTCACTTCAGGGATTTTTTCCGTTTCAATAATAATCATATCCACAAGGCGACCTATGCGCTTGCCGTTCCATATTACTTTTGCTCCGATTATTTCACTGAGAAAAAATGTTTGCCCGGTCTTTAATGGTGGTTTGATGTTGTTTGACATTTCAGATAATCATGGTTACAAATTTATAAGCCAGCAAGCCTACTAAAAACAATAAATATAACCTTAGCATGAGTAAGGCGAATTTAACAGGTTTGGACATCTTTACCTTGGGTACATGATAGCGTTTGTTTATTTCTTTTATCTTACTGAAATTTTCAGTTATGAAGATATAAATTTTTTTATTAATAACATCGATAATTTTTAACATCAATAATTACTCCTTGTTCATCTGAACATATTCGGGAATATAATACTGATCCCATATAATGTTGATAATAATACTATTAATAAAACAATGCTTGTACCAACAATATTTTGTACCAGATTGTTGCGGTATTCACCCATGGTTTTTTCATCATTTAAGAGAAGAAGCAAAAAAACCAGTGCTGCCGGCAGCAATGTAACTGCGACAACCTGAACAAATAAAGTGATAAGCACCAGCGGAGCTTTAGGGATGAGCACTACAATTCCGGCAGTGACCAGAGTAATGAAATAATTGGCGTAAAACCAGGAAGCTTCCTTGATTTTGTTATTTAATGAATGTGCCCAGCCAAAAACTTCGCCGAAAGCCCAGGAGCTGGCTAGCGAAATACAGATTGCTCCCAGCAGACCGGCATCAAATAACCCGATGGCCAGCAGTGTGCCCAGATGACGGTTGAAGCCCATTAGTATATGTGAAGCCTGTGCCGCGCTTTCTATATTAAAGCCGACCAGCAACGTGCCGGTAACTATTACTATAAAAACAGCGACGACAACAGTTAATATAGAGCCAAGCAAAGTATCAAATTTTCCCCAGGGAATATCTTTTTCTTTCATACCTTTGTCCACTACCGCGCTTTGCTGGAAGAATAGCATCCAGGGAGCAATGGTCGTACCGATATTGGCCATCAGATAGAAAAAAAGAACACTATTAAAACCTCCGGGGAAATTAGGTATCAGTCCCTGAGTCAGGATTTTTGATACGGAAGGGTGGACTATAAACGCTCCCGGTATATATATCAGGTTCAGGGCACAAAAGAGCAAGGCTACCTTTTCCCATGTCCAGTATCTGCCGTTTAGCACCATGAACCACATAAACAGACAGACAGCGATTACAGTGAAATAGGGTGGAACACCAAAAATTTTTAAGGCTGCGGTCATCCCGATAAATTCGGTAACCAGTGTAAGCCAGTTAACAATAATCAGGTCCAACAGGGAAAACCAGCCCCAGAAAGCACCGAAACCGTCAAAAATTGCTTCAGCATGACCTCTTTTGGTAACAGCGCCCAAGCGGACAGTCATTTCCTGCACATAATAGGCAACCGGAACAAGCAAAAGTAAAAACCAGATCAGATGATAGCCGAATTTGGCTCCGGTGGCCGAATACGTAGTTATTCCGCCTGCGTCATTATCGGCGATCATGACAATAAGACCGGGACCGGAAAGGATCAGATATAACTTCACCGCTTTCCAGATTTTTCGATATTCGTAAAATAATTTTGGAAAGAGTTTCATATTTTTTCTCCGGTATCTAATGGTCAGGCCTCCCAAATTATAAATCGAGAAATCTTTTATGGCTAGGTGAAATTGCCGTATAGTGTAAAAAAATTATGTTACAAAATTTTTAGAAAATACATATTTTTACCTGA
>JAQURL010000048.1:10337-20112 GCA_028715625.1 Candidatus Margulisiibacteriota bacterium
CTCCGGTATCTAATGGTCAGGCCTCCCAAATTATAAATCGAGAAATCTTTTATGGCTAGGTGAAATTGCCGTATAGTGTAAAAAAATTATGTTACAAAATTTTTAGAAAATACATATTTTTACCTGATTGTTATTTTTTTGTCTCTCAGTTTCTGTGTCAGCGAAAATTATGTTAATAATATTGCAAGCCGGAACGAAACAAGAGTGCAGCCTGCCTGGTATCAGGAATTTCTGCGGCTACACTCGGACTATTAAAAGAAATTTATGATCAGTTTTATGGATCAGGATTTGATTGGTGGGATTTCACAGCGGATGTGGCGGGGATATGGATAGGCCAAACATTATAGATTATAATTTCAATATTATCACACTTCGTCCATTCGCCAGGCTCAGGGCAGGCTGAGCTCAGTGTGACAGTCATGCCGGGCCTGGTTTACCCTGAGCTTGTCGAAGGTGAAGCATGAGTTTAACGAGGAGGATCAATATGCAAATAATCAAGTATCTTTTATTATTCGGTTTGATTTCATTGAGCTTGTCGGTCGTCGACGCTGATTCTATTTTGGGTAAATGGTATACAGTCAGCGAGAATTCTCAAATTGAAATATATAAGAATAACACTGAATATAAAGGGAAAATTGTCTGGTTAAAAAATCCTTATTTTGGAGAGCGCTATCCGGATAAAATCGGCAAACCAAAAACAGACGTGATGAACCCTGATCTTAAGAAACAGGATCAACCGCTGCTGGGACTGGAGTTATTAAATGGTTTTCATTTCAATGATAATGATAAACGCTGGGTAGACGGAACCATATATAACCCGGAAGACGGAAAAAATTATTATTGCAATATGCAGTTGGAAAATAAGGATATACTGCGGGTTCGCGGTTCTTTGGATGCCTGGGGTTTTTTAGGGAAAACCCAGGTCTGGAGCAGGGTTAAGGAATAGCTTACCGTTTAGAAAATTCCAAAACGGGCATAAAATAAACATGGAACCAATTTCTTTGGGTGGGTTATCTTTAGGTTTTAATGATGTCAGGAATCCTGACTATAATCCGAATATTCCCAAATCAGCACAAGAGTCAGCTGAACTTCTGACAAATGCTGAGGTTCATCCTCTGTTCAACAAGTTTAAAACAGTAAATCTGAAAAAATATGATGCAAAAAAGCTGAGATTAATGGCTAAAAAATTTGCCGAATTACTGCCTTTTGAAGAGGAAGAACCGGATACAGACCCTATTCTTTAGCGCCGACAGCTATCAACAGTTTTATAATATTTTTATTTTTGATATTTCTCGCTACCTGCAAAGCCGTACAACCATCCTCATCTCTGGCATTTATGTCTGCTTTTTGCATAATGCATTCAAACACCAGATCTAATTCTTCAGAAGTTATACCCAGAAATAATTCTTTGATAAGATGACCGGCCTTAAATTCAATGGGATTAAATATAAACCCAAGCAGATAAAGATTTTTTGCCAGATTATAAGTAGCGGTGTGCTGGTCTTTGGTACGCAAAGATTTTAGGCAGATATTAAAAGAATGAAGAGCTTCAAACCTTTTTTTGTCCGTTGTTTGCTGTTTTAGCTCATGAATAAAATCCTGAAATACCCGGCTGGCATCGATCTCCAGCATATTCAGATCGTATAAAGTATTTACAATATTTTCCGCCTCCCGGCCTGTAAAAATATTTATTTTGTCTTTTAAAGCTCCAATCCGGACACGCAGGTCATCAAGAATTTCATTAATGCGGCTTTTAATTTTATTGAGAGTTTCCTTGTCCTCAAGATTATATGCAAGAGATGTTGCGGAAAAGCCGTTTTTACTGTGCGGATGTATGGGAGCTTTTTTTGATAATAACAGATCAATCAGGGAAGGCGCTTCATTTTCTATGGCCAGCATCAGATCTGTCCAGCCGTCATTATTTGGGATACTAACATCAGCGTTTTTTTCTATAAGATATCTGGCTATTGCCATGAAATCATTTTTTCTTTCCGGAATACATGTATGTTTTATAGCAAGCTTCAAAGCAGTGTCCCCGGCATGGTCCCGGGCATCCAAATTTATTCCGGTCTCGCATACTGCTTTGACCACATCAAGGTCTCCTGTGCCTGCCGCTACATGTAGCAGTGTTTCTTTATTATTCGTGGTCAGATCGAAATTTACTTTCTTTTCCACAGCTTTTTTCAACAGTATCTGAAAATTATAATATTTCATGAATTTGCTGATAAAAAAAGAATACAGATCAATCTGTCTGTAGGGATTCTTAATTACATGTTTTATATATGTTAATATTTTTAAATTTGTTCTTAATTCCAGAAAATTTTTTTGAAGATCGGATTTTTTGAAAAAATAATATAAATGTGATTTTATTTCCGGGAATTGTTGCAATAAATCAGACAGATAAAACCTGCTCAAAACATCAGTGATGGCAGACTGTATTTTTTTATCCTCGTAAATATCCAGCAATTCTATTTTTTCCTTTTCGCTCGCTGCTCCACCCGTAATTACCAGTGATCTATTGGTGATATCATATGTGTACCTGTCTTTATACCTGGCGATAAAATTTTTCAGTTCATTATTGAGCGGTAAATTTATAATCGATTTTTTATAGATTTGAGTGGTTTGTTTGTTAATTTTCAGCGCTGCTTTGATCAGAGCTGTATAGCCGTATTTATCCTGAGTATTGAAAGAGAAATCAGCCTGAGCTATGAAAGGAACCATGCATTCATCATTGGTCAGATATATATGCACAAGGCCGCCTAAAGATTTATCATTCAGCTGATCAAGGTTCAGCCCCGAAAGAACCAGAGATTCTACATCTGCCAGAGTTATCCGGTTTAAGGTGTGGTCTCTTATATAGTCACATAATATTGATTTTCCCTTGATAGAACTGTCATCAGCCAGAATTTTTGTTTTTATAAGCATAATTTTGTGCCCTGCAAATATATCGTTCAAAAAAAAGAAAAAATTCAGTATTGAAGATTT
Source organism: Candidatus Margulisiibacteriota bacterium (assembly GCA_028715625.1). NCBI lineage: Bacteria > Bacillati > Candidatus Margulisiibacteriota > Candidatus Margulisiibacteriota bacterium. The sequence continues at coordinate 13,323 of JAQURL010000048.1, forward strand.
ATAAATTTAATAAAAGAAAGCAGCTGCGAAATTAAGCAGGCGGCTGATTGTCGGGATTGGCAGTTGACTGTTGTTTCAGTTCGTCAAGCTCTTTATTTTTTTCTTCCAGCTCTTTTACCAGAAAATACAGACGGGCATTAGTCTTTATCCTGGCCATGAACACATCCAGATCAAAGGGCTTAACAATGTAATCATCCGCTCCGATAGACAACATATTGGCAATAGTTTTGGAGTTGTGCACCGAAGAAACTACAATGATTACCGCATTTTTTTTATTCTTACGAATGTTGCGGACTATTTTTTCACCTGTAGATTCCTCCAGGATATAGTCAACCAGAAATATATCATAAAAGGCTAATGTATAATCCAGGTCCAAGGCGTTCTTGTAGTAATCGACATTGGTGATTCTGTGCAATTCGAAGATTTTTTTAATCATGCTCAGGACCATGGGACTGTCGTCTACAACGGCAATCCGTAGTTTTCTTATTCTTTCAATTAAGTTGTCATGTGAAGTATAATATTTGACGTACCGTAAAATATCGTCGGGAGAAGTGCTTTTGTTGATATAATCTATGATTCCCAACGTGAAAAGTTCTTCTCTTTTTTCCTGGCTTTGCGTACTGGTAATGACAAAAACCGGAATATGTCGGTATTTACTATTATTTAACCTTTTGATGAAAACCGAGGAATCCTGGTAAGCGAATTCAACCGCGGTAAAAATTACATCTACAACCTGCACTTCCAAAATATGGTACGCCTCGTCGATATCTTTTGCTTCAAGATAAACAAAACCATTTTCAGAGAATTTATTGTGCAGTACCTTGCGATAAAAATCACTAGAATCTACATGCAGTATTGTGGTCATTTTGGCTCCTTATGAACTTGATAATTCTATATAATAGAATAAAAATTTATATTTAGAAAGTATATTCGGTATAAATTTAAGCATTGTCAGATAACTGCTTAGAATTTATGATATAAAATTATGCCGGTTATTTCTGTAGTCATAGGCACATTTAACCTCAAAGACAAACTTCTTAAAGTACTGGATTCGTTTAATAATCAGAATTTTGACATGCAAAAGACAGAAGTTATAGTTGTCGACAGTTCCAGTACGGATGGAACTGAAAACGCTGTAAAAAAAAATAAATACAGATTTAAACTGAATTATCTGTCAGTCGAAAATAAAGGTAAAGCCGCAGCCAGAAACATCGGCATCAAAACAGCCGCGTCTGACATTATTATTATTACCGACGCGGATATGATCGCCCATACCGATTATGTTAAAACTCACTATGATTTGCAGAATAAAAACAAACGCGAAGTTATCATTCAGGGGAAAACCTGGATACTTTCCGAGGAAAAACTCCCCCCGGAAAAATATCTGCGCAGGCCTTATATCAACAAACATTTAAGAGATGAGCAAAAGCTTGATTTTTATTATTTTTTAACAGGCAATCTTTCCCTGCCCAAAATTTTGTTCGAAAAGCACGGATATTTTGACGAAAATTATACCGGTTACGGCTGGGAGGACATTGATCTGGGCTATCGTCTGATTCGCAAAGCAAAACAGAAAATAATTTACGCTGAAAACGCCGTAAACTATCATTTTCATGTCTGGTCTGATATGGATGAACTGCAAAGACGTGAAAAGATGGGACAATCGGTTGTAATCCTTGTTAATAAATATCCGGAACTAAAATGGTTCTTAGGAATAAATCCCTTGAACAGATTTTTATTTCTATTTCTCAGTAAATTGCAATTTCTTATTGATAAATGGATTGAGGAAACGAGAGTCGGAGGAACAGGAAGATATAAAAAAACGCTGCTCAGGGAGTTTTTTTATTATCGGGGATATTTTAGAGCAATTTCTATAATTCATTGATTAACCCCGGTGTTATAAGTATAATTAAAATACTATAATAAATTCATTTATCTGTGCTAATTAAGATGAATGTTATAGAAGTAAACATGGAACAGCTAGATACAATTTTTACCAGTGCACTTAAAGACGCAGCGCAACAACTTACCAATATGTTAGGCAGCGAAGTTGTAGCTACGGACCCTATTTTAAAAGAGATCAGTTTTGAGGATATCCCTTATATTTTCGGAGGTTCACAAAAGATCGTTTCCGGAATTTATATGGAATATCACGGAGACCCGAAGTTTATAGACAGCAGTGTTTCATTTAACGGTCATTTACTTTTGACGTTTAAGATTGAATCCGCTTTTGAAATCGCCGCCATTCTTACTAAAGACCTGGATGTGCCTCTGGATAAAATCGGTGGCATGACCGATTCCATCTTCGGGGAAATCGGCAATGTTTTCGGCACAGGTTTTTTAACTTCCCTTGCCAATATGGCCGGATGCAAGCTTTTGCCTTCTGTACCTACGGTCATTAATTATAAAGCTTCTGCGATCCTGGAATATGTAAAGAACCGGATTACCAATTATGAGGTCCCGATTGTTTTGATCCAGACCAATCTTTATTCCGACAAACAAACCATTGAAGGCAAGTTTATGCTGATACCGGAAAACTATAAAAGTTTTCTTTATTTGTTTAATAAAAACAAATAGTACCTCCTTTGAAGTTCAACCTTTTCTCAAACGAAACTTTTTTAAAACATTACATATCAGATAAACAGGATGGTAATTTGGGGTTCAGGACCAATTCACAACCGCAAACGGTTTTGGAAAATCGTCGACACCTTGCCAGGAAATTAAATATCGAACTGCAACAAACCGTGGTTATGCAACAAGAACATACTGCGAATGTGTACCTGGTAACAACAGCCGATAAAGGAAAGGGTGCTTTGGAAAAAGTTACAGCGTTATCCAATACCGATGGCTTAATTACGAATAAACCAGAGATTGTGCTCATGGCGCAGGGAGCAGATTGTCCGTTGCTTTTATTTTTTGAACCGCAAAAAAAAGTATTTGGTGTTGCACATTCAGGCTGGAAAGGATTTAGGGCTGGAATTATTCCCAATATGCTGCAAAAGTTTGAAAAGGAATATGGTTGTGCCCCGGAGACGATTATTGTGGGTATTACACCTTCCGCTGAAAAATGTTGCTATGAAGTCGGTTCTGAATTGGTTCGGGAATTTACTTCATTTCCTCAGAATTTATTTATTAATAGAAACAACAGAATATTTTTTGATTTGAAAGGAGCTATAAAACATCAATTATTGTCTCTGAGAGTTCAGCCAGAAAACATTGAAAGCATAAATATCTGCACGATTTGCAGCGAAAATTTCTATTCTTTTCGCCGGGAAAAAGAAAACGCCGGCCGCTTCGCTCTACTGGCCTGGCTTGATAAGTGTTAGGAGATAAGAGATAAGTGTTATGTCATGCTGAGCCTGCTTGCCGCGCTGAAGCTTTAGCGTAGGTGGGACGAAGCATGACGGACAATAACAAAACAAAGAGTCACCGTTCGTCAAGCTCAAACGTTTTAACCGCACTTACCCACTTTGCTTGATTCATTCGCCTCTCTCCGCAAGCGGAGAAAGGCTTGAACAGGGATGCTCTTACCCTCTCCATTTATGGAGAGGGTGCCCCGAAGGGGCGGGTGAGGCGAATTTTAAATATCAACTTGCTTAATATTTCAAATTCTGATATTTTATTTTCGTGAATTTATACTAAGAAGGAGGTAATTTATGGCTTACAAAGTTACAAATGATTGTACCAATTGCGGAGTGTGCGAAAGCGAATGTCCTGCTCAGGCTATTTCTGAAAAAGATAATAAAAGAGTAATCGATGAAGATATTTGTACCGAATGCGGAATTTGCGCAGACAGCTGTCCAGCGGGCGCTATTGTTATGGGGTAATGCCGAGAATGTTTTGACTCAAGAAAGCAGCAAGTGTTGTTTTTGAGTCAATTATTTTGTTAGATTTAATTAATTTTAAAAGCTCTCGAAAAGAGAGCTTTTTAGTTTCTACAAATTCATTGCTGTCCAGATGAATTTTGTTGGTAAAGACTAAATCTGTACCTAAAAATAAAGTTATAAATCCCGTGGAATATCCTTCCACATGAGCGTAGGTTATCAGTTTTTTCAGTTTTCCCGGCCTGTAACCGGTTTCTTCCTCACATTCCCTTTTCGCGGCATGGTTTAGGGTTTCACCTTTATCTACCAGACCGGCCGGAATTTCCAGAATGGTTTTGCCTATTGCCGGCCTGTGCTGTCTTACAAGATAAACGTTCCCTTCATTATCAACCGGAAGCACGGCTACAGCGTTGCGGACCTCGACAATTTCTCTGGCTGCTTTTTTGCCATTTGGTAAAACAATATGATAACGGTACAGGTTCAAATATGAACCTTGATAAACAAGCTCTTTTTTTAACAGTTTTTCATGAAGAGGGTCATTAGAGGACATTAAATACATATTATCATATAAATTCTTTTATCCATAAATTGGAATTTTTGGTAAAATACCAATATGGCTTTTGAATATATTCGTAAAATACCGGAAGTAACCGACATTCTCAAGGAAATGCCGCTATCCCCTGAATTGCAAAAAATAAAAGCCCAGAGGGACCGGGAAATAAAAGATATTTTTACTCAAAAAAGTAATAAACTCCTGATAATTATCGGACCATGTTCAGCCCATGACGAAGAAGCGGTCTGTGATTACAATGCCAAGCTGGGCAAGCTTCAACAAAGGGTAAATGACAGGTTGGTCCTGGTACCCCGCATATATACCAATAAACCTCGGACAACCGGAGAAGGTTATAAAGGAATGGCCCACCAGCCCAGGCATCAGGAAGAGCCGAATATGGTTGAAGGCCTGAAAGCAATCCGCAGGATGCATATACGGTCCTTGAAAGAGTCGGGACTGGCCGCAGCGGATGAAATGCTTTATCCGGAAAATTATCCGTATCTGGCCGATGTTTTAAGTTATGTGGCCATCGGCGCCAGGTCTGTGGAAAATCAGAAACATCGCCTTACAGTAAGCGGGCTGGATATCCCTGTCGGTATGAAAAATCCTACCAGCGGCGACTTTGACGTAATGTTGAATTCTGTTAAAGCCGCGCAACTTTCTCATGTTTTTTCCTATAACGGCTGGGAAGTGAAAACCAGCGGCAATCCGCTGGCGCATTGTGTTTTACGCGGGGCCATGGACCATTTCGGCCAACACATACCTAATTACCATTATGAAGATTTGATTATTCTGGCGGAAATGTATTTGAAACGTTCCTTAAAAAATCCAGCGGTCATAGTGGATACAAACCATTCCAATTCCGGCAAGAAATGCAATGAACAACCGAGAATAGCACTGGAAGTATTGCGCAGCATGAACCATTCCGGTGTCCTGAAAAATCTGGTCAAAGGTTTTATGATTGAAAGTTTTCTGGTAGAAGGCGCTCAAAAAGCCAATGAAAACATTTATGGCAAATCTATTACCGATCCTTGCCTGGGTTGGGAATCGTCAGAAAAATTAGTACTGGAAATTGCCGATATGGTATAGTTTAACTCACCCTTCGCTAAAAGAAGGGCTGGGGATGAGTTTATGAAATCAACAAAAACCTATCTCTTAAAAATTACCGGTTTAGTGCAAGGTGTGGGCTTCCGTCCATTTATCTATAAGCTTGCCGGAAAAATGGCATTAACGGGCCGGGTAGAGAATAGAAATGACGGAGTTTACATCAAGGTTCAGGGGTCAGATAGCGCGTTTCAAAAATTTATAAAAAAAATAAAAACTGAGGCGCCTCCTGCTGCTCAAATTTCTAATATTGATGTCCAGGAAATAACAACAACCGAACGCTTCACTGATTTTAAGATATTAGCTAGCAAAGATATTGATAATACAATAACCCAGGTAAGCCCTGATTTGGCTCTATGCGAGGATTGTCTCGCCGAATTGCAGAGCATGCCCAAGCGTATTAATTATCCGTTTATCAACTGCACCAATTGCGGCCCCAGATTTTCAATAGTCAAAGATTTGCCTTATGATCGCAAGCATACTACCATGAGCGATTTTAAAATGTGCAAAGACTGCGCCAAAGAATATCTGGATCCGCTGGACCGCAGGTTCCATGCCCAACCCAATGCCTGCGAATTATGCGGCCCACAGTATACATTACTAATCGGCAAAAAAAAGATTAAGAATATAGAAGAGATATTACAAAAAACCGGTGATCTGTTACTGGCCGGAAAAATTGTTGCCATCAAGGGTTTGGGCGGGTTCCATCTGGCTTGTGACGCGTTGAATAATGCCGCTGTATTGGAACTTCGCCGGATAAAAAACCGCGAGGCCAAACCTTTCGCTGTTTTGTTCCCTGATATTGAAACTATAAAAAAATATGCCATCATGAGCCCTGTAGAAGAAACTGTCCTGACCTCCATACAACGGCCTATCGTGCTTTTGAAAAAGAAAAAAGATGTAGCAGAATCGGTAACACAGAGGTTGAACACAATTGGAGCTATGCTACCTTATACTCCTATGCAGCACCTGCTTTTCATCAAATATAAACTGGGCCCCCTGGTGCTTACCAGCGGCAACATTTCCGATGAACCCATTATCATCGATAATGATCAGGCCATTAAAAATTTGGGCCCGCTGGTTGACGGGGTGCTTGTTTATAACCGGGAAATTTATAACCGCAATGATGATTCGGTGGTCATGGTAGTTAATGAAAAATCCAGAATTATTCGTCGCTCCAGAGGTTATGCTCCTTCTGTGGTAACGCTTAATGGGATGAATGTTGAAGGTTTGATCGCTGTTGGAGCTGAACAGAAAAATTGTTTCGCTGTCGGTAAAGGCAACGAAATTATCTTGAGCCAGTATATAG
>JAQURL010000049.1 GCA_028715625.1 Candidatus Margulisiibacteriota bacterium
ACCGAGATGAACAAGATTATGGAATTTGGAGTAATGGCCACACCCGCGCTGGTAGTGGACGGGGTCGTCAAATCCATGGGCAAACTTTTGTCACCCGAAGATATCAAAAAACTTATACTCTGATTTTCCTAGAAATTATATCCGAACCCGAACTGATGCACTGTGCCAAGATCAGGATTGGAAAAAAGATAATCCAGTGTAAATCCATGGAGAGTTACAGACATTCCCAGGTACAGCAGCTTGTCATAGTCATTATAGCCGGCCTTGATATTTATCGGTTTTAGACCATCGTAGCTTACGCCCAGTTTAAAGAAACCCTGGTTCAGCAGTATCGGCAGCATATAGTCCCCATTTACCTGAAACTCACCCATTTGTTTGGAAAGTCCCACTCTGTAAACCGGTTTTATTTCCGTACCTGTAGCGTATATGTCCTGAGCCACCAAACCCAAATGCGTACCTTCGCCGAATACCATGTGATAAGCCAGATCAAAAGAAATAAAACTTGCCTGATCAATGGCTTTTTGTGTTATGTTTTTCACTGTCAGGCCCATGCTCTTGCTGTCATCAAGTTTGTATCCGTAACCCAGGAGCAGAGCGTCATTGCCAAAGCTGAATGTTCCCATATTCTGGCTGGTGGTAGAATATTGTATGATGTCGTCTACTCCGGCGTGTATGTAAGCTGCGCCTATCCCGCTTTTTTCATCCAGTTGTGTGCTGTATAGAAAAGAGTATTCCTTCACTTCACCGAATTTTTCTGAATAAGTCCCGTAAATCTGGGCAGGGTAGGTATCAGAAAGTTTTGCCGGGTTCCAGAATATCGCGTCTGTCCCTTCAGGTGATGCTGTATAGGCTCCTCCCATTTGCATGCCTTTCAGACCTATTCCGTTGTCCAGAAAAAATCCCGCGAAACTGCCGCTTGAACTCAGCATCAACAATACTGTTATCAATAATGTGAACTTTGGATTTTTATTAATTTTTATTTTTTCCATAATACAATTTTTCCCTTGCTTTTCACTTCATTGCCTGTGTTATCTCTCAGCGTGATAAGAAAGAAATATACATCGTTGGGCATCATAATGCCGCTTTCGTCTAGTCCGTCCCAGATGATGGAACCGGCAACACTTTTATTTGTTTCGTGCAAAGTTCTTATTTTTCTTCCGGTAATGCTGTAAATTTTTACAGTTACTTCAATACCGGTTCCTGTTGTCAGCACATAATCAATATGGCTCTTTTCTCCCGGTACGTTCGGATTAAACGGGTTTGGCCAGTTTATCAAACTCTGCAGAGTGCCTGTGGAATTTGCGTTAATGGCTTGAATTTTAAAGAAATTTGTTCCCGGATACACATAAAAGCTTGTGCTTCCGCCCATTACCGCCAGAGATTTGGCGTTTCTTACATCTATGAGTGTGTAGTTAAACGGACTATGCAGAGTATTACTGGTTTCCGCCAATTTAAGGTTTATGTTTCCTGCTGTTTGTGTGTTTATATAAAACTCCCATTCCATTTTGTCTGCGTTATAAATTATTTGATCGGTCATGAGGTTATTACCGTTTTTCACAGCGTATACTCTCATGGTATCAACCGGTGGGGCCGGATTCAAAAGCGCGTCGCTCAGGTTGGCATTGTCATCATTGGCCACAACATTCAAAATATCGGTCTCCAGGCCGTCACGGTTAAAGGCCAGATTCAAAGCCAGTTCTTTGGTTATTGCGGCCAGTCCGCCGGTTACTGTAGCTTGTGCCGCTGTATTCAGGCTGGGGAAAAGCAGGTCCACCGGCTGATAGGCCAGGACCCAATAACCCTGCCAGGGGATGAGCTTATCTACTATTTCACTGATGCCGTTATAGTCGCTGTAGAGGCTGCCCTGTATAAGGTTGGCGCTTACAGCCGACGCTATTGTATAAGTCTGGTTATTCCAGGAAATCAGTACATTTACCCAGTCTATGGATATCACCTGCGGATTGGAAATCAGGTTCCAGTCAGTGGTAAGTCTTATTGCTTTTTGTTCCACACTGTAATTCGTACTTGTCAGGTCCACTGTAATATCACTGGATATTATTGCCCAGTATGCCATACCCGGCAGTAATGTGTTTACCGATACCGGTATATACTGACCGCCTGTTGCGTTGTTTGCCCAGTTAAAGCAGTCAATATTCACAGTGATTGTCCCTACTGGCAGGCTTATCAGCGTATAATTTGCTGTTGCTGCAAACACGTGATTAAAGTTCAGGTCCAGGAACAGATAATTAATATTTGTCGCTGAGGGCGGAACAGGCACAGAACCGTTAATTGTTATAGCCTTCTGGTTCATTGTCAGCAGATTGTCAGCAAAGAAAACAGCCCAGTTATTGGTCGCCACTGCCAGAGTATATGATCCGTCAGTCCCGGTCATTGCCAGTGCCAGATCAGCATCCATGTCCAAAATCGGAGCAGCATGCCAGGCGTTGATTGCGTCTGTTAAACCGGTCGGGTAAGCAAAAACATTCTTACTCGGCAGGGCCAGCAAAGGATGATATTTTACAGATCCGCTGATGGTATAAAGAGTGTTGTTAAAGGTTATACTGGTTTGCACCGCGCGGTCTCTGGTAATTGTGAAAAACTTTTCTTTTATAAGCACATTATCCGTGGTAACCAGATCAGAAACCAGCATTTCCAGGCCGAAACTGCTGTTCATGGAAGCCAGTATCTGCACCAGACCGTTAGTGTTGGAAAAGTAATCATTAGCGCTGATAAAATTTCCGCTGTTCGAGTACGTTTTCAGTGTAACTTTTAATGCATTCATGGTTGTTCCGTTTTCCAGAAAACCGTAGAGGTTCAGGTTCATAATATTCAAGCTGGGAAGCGTATCAATAATATAATCGGGCAATTTGATGCCCGGTGGCAGTACAATCAATGGCGCGATCGTGGTTAATGAAGAAACAGTATTGGTTCCGTAATATATGCTCCAGTTCCCGGTTATCAGGTCCAGACTAAACTGTCCGTTAACATCAGTATTCTGCATACTGAAATCAAAAATTCCCAGGTCGTTTAAATTAACAGGAGTATTGCGCCAGCTGGTGATTAAAGAATAGTCCGCAGGATTATAAGCGGATACCGGATAACCCGGATAACTGTTTCCCAGGTCGCTGATAATTCTTCCGGTCACTGTTGCCGCAGCCGGATTTAAAACAATATTCTGGCTCACATTTCTGTCGCGGGTAACTGCGATTAACGAGTATTTGCCTGCATATCCGGCTTCCAGATATTTAATTTCCAGAGAATATGTACCGGTTTGACTTACATTAAAAGTTATAACGCCGGAAGCGTCCGCTATCATTTGCTGTTCGGATAAAAGTGAAAGCCCCTGATATAGGTCAACCAGCAGTGTTGTTCCGCTCAAAGGCACTGCTGAGGGGTCTTTGATTTGCGCATTGTATACAAAGGTATTCAGCAACGGATGAAAATCCACTATAAAATCTGATAAAGAAGTAATTCCGGGAATAATAACCGGGGTGTTCAGCGTTGTTAAAACCGCGTTTACAGATGCGCTGTAGAAAAGTGTCCAGTTGTTGGTTATAAGTCCGAGATTATATATCCCGTTAATATCTGTTGTGCATGAAGCCACATCATATATGCCCAGATCGGTTAATTTGTTGGTCAAATTATGCCAGTCGATTATGGTCCCGGCATTATTCACCTGGTAGCCTGTTAGCAGATAGTTATCCAGTGGTATTCCGAAATCGCTTATTAATCTGCCGTTAACCGTGGCTAGGACAGGTTTTAATATTATATCCTGTGCCAGATTCCTGTCCGCGGCCACAGAAAATCCGCGTATATTGCCCACGTAACCGTTATTTAAGGCCTTTATTTCAATTGAAAATTTTGAGCTTTGAGCCTGGGCCAGATAAAAAGTTCCCAAAGTATCTGTTGTTACCGTTTGCTGTCCCATAAACAAATTACCTCCTGTTGTTTCCAGATAGGTGTTTGCCTGTATCACAGCATTTGTCAGCGGCAGTCCGCTTATGTCCTTCACAGAACCTCTTTGTACAAAAACATTCAGGGTGGGGTGGAGGTCCAGATTTACTTTTCCCAATCCTGTAGCGCCGGGAAGGATCAGATTGTTGTTGATGGTTAGGATACCGCTGTTCATCAGCGCTGAATAAAATACACTCCAGTTATTTGTATTCAGATACAAAGTATAGTCGCCATTTTGATTGGTAGTGGCTATTCCGATGTCATAAACCGGAGAATCGCCTGTAATGTTAATATTTGCTTTCCAGTTTGTTATATTCTGATAATCATTCCCGCCGAACGCGTTCACAAACACACCTGTAACAGGAAGATCAAAATCATCGGACAGATTGCCGGTTACAATAAAAGCGGCATCCTGCATGTTTATAGTTGTAACTATTGTTCTGCTCCGGGTTACGCCATAAGCGCTGTATTTACTCAGATAATTATCTTTTTGCACTCGGACTTCCATAAAATATGTGCCGAAAAGCTCAACATTATTACTTATATATCCATTTATGTCCGTAATACCTGAATTTTTTTGAAAAACCTGATTTACTCCGCCCACAGCATGGAAGAATTCGAAATATACCTGGGCTCCGGCAATTGGCATACCGGTTTTGTCCGCTACTTTCAGGTTATAAACAAAGCTGTTCAGAAAAAGATAGTTTACATTTCCTGTAGACGGCGGCACCACAACGAAAGGATTAATAGTTAATGCCGATTCATCCATAGTTGTCAGATTGTTCGCGAAGTATATAGCCCAGTTTCCAGTTGGTACAAGCAGGTTATAGAGACCATTCTGATCCGTGAGTCCGTAAGCAAAGTCAGCATTCAGATCAGCCGGCTGATTTACATGCCAGGATCTTATGTCAGGAGCGTAAAATGCAAGATAAGCAAAAACATTTTGTGAAGGCATGCCCTGCAGCAGATTGTACATTATGTTGCCGCTGATAGTTAATGACCCCTTGATAAGAGTTTGCGATCCCCTTACCACACGGCTGGAAGTTACTGTATAAAATGATATTTTTCCCAATAGCTGGTCAGCGGTAACCGTGTCAAAGGTTTTCAGTTCCACACCGAATGGCGTATTGGATGTAACTATTAGTTGCAGCAAACCATTTGTGCTGGAAACCAGATCGATTCTGTTTACAAAATTTCCGCTAACATCATATATCGTGGCAATTGCGTTTAAGGAGTTCAAAGTTGCGCCGTTTTCTTTATAGCTTTGTACAGCCAGATTGAATTGAAAAAGCCCAGGGTAGGTATCCACAAATGATTGCGGCAGGTTCATATTGCCATTCATATTTAAATCGGCTGAGATTACCATTGGTGTGGAATTCTGCGTAACACTGTAATAAATATACCAGGCAGGCTGTGGATATGCCAAATCCTTCAGGTTGGTAATCGGCAGATAGAAGTAACCGTTCGCGTCTGTGGTTACGGTTGCAAAATCATAAAAAAGCAGATCAGCCTGTTTATTTACTGAAGTCTGCCAGTCAAAATGAGTGGCTGCGTTATAAGTTGCTACCGCGTAAACGTAGTAGTTAGCCAGAGGTTCGTTTATATAATTTAGTATTTGGCCGGTAACCGTATTGCTCTTGGGGTCCAGATAATAATTGTATTGAGCACCGCTGTTTGCCGGATAGCGATTGGATGTCACTATAAAAGCTCCCAGTTTGTCCACGCAGGTTGGAAAGCTTTGTTTTATTTCCACATAATAATTCCCGGTTAAATACGTACTCAGGTCAGCGCCGGTAACCCCTACACTTACTATAATTTCTTGCAGCTGCTGGTTGCCGGAAATTGAATAAAAATCAGCTTGCACCTGGGCGCTCGGTAGATAGGTCAGCAGTCCGTTTCCGGGATATCTGGTATACAGAGGTGTGTTGTAGCGAAAGCCGTTAAGTCCGGGTTGAATATCTATATATGTGTCCACGAAAGGATAACCTGCAAGAAAAACCGGGGTAATATAAGCGTTTGTGCTGATTACTGTTATAGTTCCGCTATTTGCGGATGGAGATGTGTACAAATACCAGTTATTAACAGATACCGAACTGCTGTATAAACCATAGATACTGGTCTGGGCCATTATAAAATCTCCTTCTGCCAGATCAGTTGTTTTATTGGGTAAAGCATGCCAGATATTGGAGTTGTTATTATCATTTACCGGTATGGCAAATATATAATAATTTGCCAGCGGATATTTCAGCATATCATAAACATAGCCGCTGAAATTACTGTAATATGGTGTTGCCGGCATTGTCATACTGATATTAATGACCCTGTTCTGGGTTATCGCAAAGGATCTGTATTTGCCCACATAACCCTGTTTTGCTGCGCGTACATCTACATAGTAATTACTGCCATAATTAGCGGTTAAAGTTATATTTCCGGCAGCGTCTGAAGTTAATATTTTTTCACCTATCAGGGTTCCCAAGGTCGGTGTATCCTGATAAAACCCGAATATGGCCTTGGCTCCGCTGAGCGCTATTCCTCCGGCATCTTTTATATTTACCATAAATTGCAGCGCGTTTGTGGCGCCCGGTGGGAAACTGTTGTTTAGTAATAGTAATGTTCCCATATTTATAGTTCCGGTACTGGTCGGGAATCCTCCTACAACCGGCCCGTAAATATATGCGTTTTGTGTAACAACTATGCCCAGGCTGTTGGGTACAGGGGAGGCATAAATTGTCCAGATACCGCTGCTCATATTCAGGGTGCAGTTTCCGTTTATGTCAGTATTGGCAGTTATAATTTGGTCAGGGTTCATGTCATTTTGCTTGTTCGTCTGCCAGTTCTGAATAGTACTGGCGTTCGACTGCGGTACAGCGGTAATATAGTAGTTACCCAAAGTTTGATTAAACAGATCCATAAGTTGGCCCGAAGCTGTAATTGTTGGCTGGGCCATATTTATAGGACCGGACATAAAAAACATGTTCATGGAAGTCACCAGCCTGTCCCCGGTTACAGCATAGGACCCGAAGTCCCGTATATAGCCTGGGGCTGAAAAATTAATTTCCACATAATAATTACCCGCCAGATTATTGGTGATTGAAACGTTTCCCAGAGGATCGGCAACAGTAGTTAAAGTTTTTATCAAGGTGTCATTTGCCAGGTTTTTTATATTAAAAACAGCGGTCACCGGAGAAACCGGCAGCCCGGTCACGGATGCATAGTCCGTCACATTACTGCGAAATACAAAAGAATTAAGTCCGGGGTTCAGATCAATTTCTTTGATCGACAAGATCGTGTCCGGCATCATAAAAAAGTACATTATATACACATCCGGATCAATCAGGTTGAGAGACACTCCATTATTGGCAGTCGCACAATATACATACCAGTCTGTATCACCGGTTACAAACAGCTGATAAGCTCCTTCGACGTCAGAAGTGGTTATTACAGTATTAAAAGGTCCTATATCGGTTATCTTCGGGCTCGCACCAAGCCATGTTTGTACCGTGGCCATACTGGCAGTGGGCATTGCCGATACATTATAACTGCTGAGTCCGTTAAACAAATCATCGCAAATACTTCCTTTAATGGAATAAGCCAGATTTGTATCCTGCATAATTATAGAAGTGCTTATTGTTCTGTTTGTAGTAATCGCGTAAGCCAGATATTTTCCCACATAGCCATTTGCCAGGGTTCTTATTTCCACATAGTAATTACCGGCCAGATTAACATTGAACGAAACCTGACCCCCCGCATTTGAATATACGGTCTGTTCAGCCAGTAAGGTATTATTCGGCAGTGCGTTGTCCGCATAAAATCCCGCTATCAGCTTTACTCCGGACATAGGTGTTCCGCTCTGGTTTTGAATGTTAGCGTTAAAGTCGAAGGTATTGGCGGCAGTGAGAGAAAAAATAGAAAAAAACAAAACAGGTATAAATAACCTCTTGAATAAACTTTTATTAATCATGTTTTAAGAATAACAAACAATACAAATTGCTTTAACCTGAATATTCTACCATAAACTGACTTTTTTCCACCTATGTTGACTAGGCCCTTTACCCTGGCTCCTTAGCTCACGAGCTCTCAGCTTCGAACACCTCAGGGTGCAGGTCAAAATACAAAGTTTACCTGAACATTTCCCCCAGCTTGCCCACCGCTGCTTTTAAATCGATTCCTGTTCCAAAAAATCCGTTCCAGATATCGCCTTTTTCTTCCAGTCGTTTACACATATTTTTCATGGTAAATTTGGCCGGGCTCAGTTTGCTGTTCACTTCTTCCCAGAGCAGCGGCGCGGATACATGGGCTCCGGGCACAGGACGTACCGAATACACAGAAGCCATGGTCGCGCCCACTTTATTTTGCAGATAATCCAGATAAACTTTTTTGCGCCGCAACCCGGGCAAGCGCTCCAAACTGGTCATGTCCGGCAGCAGGGTGTTGACTCGCGTATTTACCAGATAAGCGAAATCCTGCGCCTGGCTGTAAGTGTATTTGCCGGCGAGAGGCACATAAATGTGCATTCCCGACGCGCCTGAGGTTTTGCAAAAGTTGGCCGCGCCGATATCGTCCAGTATTTTGTGGGTAGTCAGTACCGCTTCAGTTACCTTTTTAAAATCAACCTCCAGCGGATCAAAATCAAAGACCGCGTAATCCGGATTATCCAGCGATCCTGCCCTGGAATTCCAGATATTCAGGTCTATGCAGCCCAGATTTACCATGTAGAGCAGTGCCGCTTCGTTCTGGCACAGCATATAGCGTACAGGAGCTTCATCATGGTGGGAGGGTACGGTTACGGTTTTTATCCATTTCGGGGCGATTTTACCCATATTTTTCTGAAAAAAACTTTCTCCTTCTATACCTTCGGGATAGCGTTTCAGCGACTGCGGCCGGTCTTGGAGATAGGGCAGTATTACCTCTGCCATTGATTCATAATATTCCAGCAGCATTTTTTTGGTATATTTTTCTTTGGGCCAGTAGAGCTTATTCAGATGTGAGAGTTTGATTGTTTGTCCGTCAATTTGCAGTGTGGCATCCTTAGCTTTTGCAGGTAGTTTAGGTGATGCGCAGAGCAGGTGGTCATTATTTTTAATAACTTCGTCCGCTTTCTTGTCCGGGCGTAATCCTAAATACACCGGATGACGCAGCATTCCGTCCTTTGTTCGTTCCTGAAATTTTATCTGGCAGACCAGTCTGGGTTCAACCCATGTAGGCGACAGCAGTCCCGCTATTTTTTCCGAAAAAGGAGTAGTAGCGCGTATCAGCGGTTTCATGGTTTTATATAATTTGGCCAGAGTACTGTCAGTAAAGCCTGTACCTGCCAGACCTCTGAAAACCAGGTTTTGTTTTTCAAACTGGCCCAGTACCAGCGCGCCGAAATATTTTCTGCTGCCCTGAGGTTTGGTAAAACCGGCAATGATAAACTCGTCTTCTTTTTTGATTTTAAGTTTCAGCCAGTCACCACTGCGCAAACCCATACGGTAAGGGCTGGCCGAGTTCTTGGCGATAATTCCTTCCAGCCCCAGTTTTACAGCTTCTTTAAACATGGCTTTGCCTGCTTTTTCAATATGACCGTTGAGGCGTATTGTTTCGGATACAGGAAGCACTTTGCTGAGGATTTCAAAGCGCTGTTTCAGCGGCAGGGCCGTAAGCTTATGTCCGCGGTAATATAAAATATCAAATACATAATAGACGGGCGCTGTTCCTTTATGAATATCCTGCAGGGCCTGAAAATGTGAGATTCCCTTTTCATCCAGCGCCACAATTTCACCGTCCAGTATCAATTGGCCGGGAACAGCTGTCAGAGCCTCCACGACTTCAGGGAACTTTTCATTTAATAAAATATTGTTTCTGGAATAAAGTTTCACTGCTCCGTCTTGGATATCTGCCATTACTCTGAAACCGTCCCATTTGATTTCAAACCACCAGCCATCTCTGTCAAAGGGCTTTTCATCAAGCTGGGCCAGCATCGGGGACAAATCAGCCGGAGCCGGAGCAAGCGGCGCGTCATAAAGTTCGATATCAACCTGTTCAGCCTTAACTGTTTTTTTAATGAACAGCCAGTTTTTGTTGTCTTTGCTTTTCATACGTATCAGCGTAAATTTGCCCCGGATAGTGTCACCGGATAAATAAAAATCCAGATGTCCCTTTTTTAACCCGGCCCTGACCAGCTTTTCATTTTCAGCCTTATTCAGTTCAGGATTTACTGAGTAGGTACCATGCGCCCAAATTTCTACGGTTCCGGCCCCATATTCTCCTTTGGGTATTTCTCCGCTAAACTGAGCGTATTCCAGCGGATGGTCTTCCACTTCTACCGCCAGATGGCTTTTATCTGTCGGCAGGCCTTTGGGTACGGCCCAGCTTTTCAGTACTCCGTCCAGTTCCAGGCGCAGGTCAAAATGCAGATTGCGAGCCTCATGTCGCTGGATAACAAAAATTAATTTCTCATTTTTTTTAGCAGGGCTTTTTTTAGCAGAAGGTTCGGGAGTGACTGAAAATTTTCTTTTTGCAGCGTATTTTTTCAGGGCCATTATTTGCCCGCATGCACCAGTTCAAGGCTTTCCTGTAGTTTCACCAGCAGGTCAGGGGCCTTGGTGGCTATAATCGGTTCTTTTTCAAGGTGATAGATTTTTTTGCCTTTTATTTTTTGCTGCACTATAGCATGTATGGATTCCGCATACGGGTCTTTGTATTTTTCAGGTTTAAAATGTCCGGCCAGCTGCTTGATTAATTGGTCAGCCAGCTTTGCTTCCGCGGCTGTTGCCTTTACTTTTTCCGGCAATGCCAGCTCTTTTCTGTTCCTGATAGTATGCGCGTAACGTAGTTGGTTCAAAACTATCAAATCATCTTCAACGCTCAACACTCCCAGATGTTCTTTCGTTTTCATCATAAATCTGGCCACTCCTGCTTTTCCCGATTTTTTAAGCGCTTCTCTGAACAGCGCGTAAATTTTTTGTCCGGGTTTGGTCGGTTCCAGAAAATATGGTTTTTCATAAAGCATGGGATCAATTTCTGATGGGTCCGTGAAAAGAAAAACTTCTATGGTTTGACTTAGTTTGGGATTTAATTTTTTAAAATCCTCTTCATCCAGCACCACATAATCGCCTTTTTCATATTGGTAGCCGCGCACTATATCCTGATAGGGCACTTCCTTGCCGTCTTCTTTGCAGTAACGCACATATTTGATAGGGCTCAAATCTTTTTTATGCAGTAGTTCCAGCTTGATTTCTCTTTCTTCAGAACCGGAATAAAGGGCTACGGGAATATTTACCAGACCGAAGGTTATAAGGCCGGACCAGATTGCGTGCATATTTTTCTCACTTTCCTTTGTGAATATATTATTTGTTAATCAGCTTATTATATCAGTCAGGATAAGGTAAGCATACAATTATGCAAATTTCTGACTTTCTTCCACCAAACTGGGGGGCTGGGTCGAGGATATACCGTCATTCCGAGCGAAGTCACTTGTCATACTTCGTAATACTTGGCCATACTTCGTCAGGTTTACCCGGCGTAGCCAGGTCGAAATGACAGGGCATTGCGCAGGGATAATAGTAGCCGTTATCAACTGAAATGCTCCCCCTCTTTTGTTAAGAGAGGGGGTCGGGGGGTGAGTTAAGGCGATGACAAAGAAAAGAGAATAGAGTTTTGAAGTCTTTTCCTAAAAGTTTATTTGATTTTGATAATTTTTCTAAAAAATTAAGGTTTCCTCCCCTGACAAGGGGAGGTGTCAGTCGCAGGCGGACAGAGGGGTTTGCGCTTTTCCTAAAATTCTTGCAATTAACCCTTGCCCGGTAACGGGAGAGGGTGCCCCGCTGGGGCGGGTGAGGGTAGATATAAAAGAAATTCCCAATTTTTTTTGGCCCAATTAAGGTTTGCCACCAATTCAGAGTAATTTACATCGCTATTTGTAATCACTGCAATACTGGTTGCTATTAATTTATGTTCCATGTTTTTCTCTGCCAATACATCGTGCGAAAAATATAAATATTGCTTTTTATTTGAGAAGTACTATTATACATTTCAGAGATTGAAATTTAATAAGGAGTAAACATATGACAGACAGAAAAGAAATATTAATGAGGATTATAGTCGCTATTATTTCCGGAATTATTTTAACTGTGTGGTTCGCGTTTATAAAGTTGCTGATAATTATAAACTGGATAGTCAGCCTTATTCAGGGAAAACGTAACAGGGCCATGGCCGAACTTTGTGAAATCTGGAATTCTCAGGCCTATACCTTTGTCAAATATTTAGCGCTGCTATCCAATAAAAGGCCTTTTCCTTTTCAGCCGTTGCAGAAAAATATGTCGGAATTTGAAGGATAAAAGTTTAATCTTCCAAATAGTTATTGAATAATTTTTGCTAATATATTATTATACAATTTATATATAATAATATAGAAAAGCTTGGCAATTTTTTTTGGGGGGTTAACCATGAAGATTAAAATTGTTAACGATACAGACAAGAAAATTTGTAAATGCGAAAACTGGCTGGAACACTGGAAGCTTTTTGGATATCAGTTAATGCCCAAATTTTGTTCGGAAGTAAATTGTTTCAATAAGCCCGAAGTAGGCACTCATGTACAGAGGGTAGAAGCCGCTGATAATGAATGCTTTATAATTCCTTTATGTAAAAAACACCATGAGGAATTTTTAAAAACTTTGGAGGTAAGGGATGATGTCAGGCTTGTGCCTGCCAGCCCGGACAGTACCTGCGGCAATAGTTAACTTTTCACCCGGATTTCCCCTGTAAGAATATTTTTACTCTGCTATAATTATTACCGGGACAATTTATGACCAAATCAAAAGACTGGGACCCGGAACATTATCTTAAGTTTAAAAACGAAAGGACTCAACCCTCCATAGACCTGGTCAGCCGTATTGATATTGCGTACGAACCCGGGCATATCGCCGATATCGGGTGCGGTCCCGGCAACAGCAGTCAGGTCCTGTCTCTGCGCTGGCCCGGAGCAGAACTCGTGGGAGTCGATAACTCTCCGGCCATGATCGCTAAAGCCAAAAAAGAATACCCGGCAAACACCTGGGTCCTCAGCGAAGCAATGAATTTCGCGCCGGATATTAAATTCGATATAATTTTTTCCAACGCTACCATCCAGTGGATACCGAGGCACAAAAAATTATTCGCGAAGTTAATTACCATGTTGTCTGAAAAAGGTGTTATCGCCATTCAAATACCCAAATTTCAGGATATGTTACTGGGCCGGATAATCAGACAGGTTTCTCAAAAAAAAGAGTGGAAGAAAGAAACCGCAGGCTGTGAAGATTTATTTACCTGCCATGATTATCATTTCTATTATAATTTGTTATCCGCGGACATGCAGAGGATTGATATGTGGGAAACAGACTATCTTCATGTTATGCCTGGGCATTCAGCTATTGTTGACTGGATAAAAAGCACGGGCCTGAAGCCCTATTTAGATAGGATCCCCGATGAAAAACGTAAAAATATTTTTGAGCGGGAAATATTAAAGGAAATAAAAAAATATTATCCGGTCCAAAAGGACGGCAGAGTATTGTTCCCTTTCAAAAGATTATTTTTTATCGCTTATAAATAAAATCAGATAATAAACAATGATACCGCTATTGTACCCAGAATAACCCAGAGCGGGTCTTTTTTGAAATAAAGCAGGGTCACAGCCGAGGCGATAAAAATGCTCCACGTCTGCCAATTGATCAGCGACTTCAGTCCGAAATTAATTGTAGTCGCCAGGATCAGGCCTATGAACCCTGCCAGCAGGCCTTTCATAATAACTCTGGTAATTTTTTGATCGCGGATCCGGTTATGAAATGAACTGAGAATAACAACAGCTATCAATGAGGGCAAAAATATACCCAGTGTAGCTGCGACAGCCCCAAAAAGTCCCAGCACCTTGAACCCTATAAATGTAGCGGTTATAAGTACTGGCCCGGGTGTAATCTGGCCCATGGCAATACCGTCACGGAACTGCAGCAGGTCTATCCATTTATGAGTGTCCACCACCGCGTGCTGTATAAGCGGTATAGAGGTAAATCCACCGCCAAAGGCCAGCAGGCCGATTTTAAAAAATTCCGCGAAAAGCATTCTGGCCGGCGAAATCAAAATACCCATAATAGTCAGTGCCAAAAGCCAGGGCAACATTTTGTTTAATAGTTGCGCCAGAGGGCTCAGATTATTTTTTTCTGTCGTTTGCGCGGTTATTTCCTTTGCGGGTTTCGCGGCGTCATTATCCTTTGCGAAAAAGTAAAATAAAAAACCCAGAAAACCGGACAATAATACCAGATAAACTATATTAGCGTGAAAATAAAAAATTCCGGCAAAGGAAACCATGGCGATCAGCAATCCCTTAAAACTATGGCGGTCCAGGCTGGGAAAAACAGCTTTCCCCAGAGTCCTTAAAGCGTTCAGTAGTAGCGCTATCACCATGGCGCCCATTCCTGTGAACAGCGATTTTACAAAGTGCAATTGTCCGAACTGAAAATATATCTGGGATAAAACTACAATAAACATGAAAGCCGGGAAAGCGAATCCGATAGTCATTACTGCCGCGCCGGGATATTTTTTCATCCTGTAGCCCAGATACCCCATCAGGGTAACGCCAACCGCTCCGGGTAAGAGTTGCGAAAGGCTGAGCCCTTCCATAAAACGTTTTTCCGAAACCCATTTTTTTTCTTTAACCAGAACGTTTTTCATATGCGCCAATATAGCCGGGCCGCCATATCCGGTTACACCGATATACAAACTGGTTTTGAACATGTCCCTGAGTTTGACCATAGTTGTCATTATATTATTTTTTTCGTGAAACCAGTGCACCCATCGGACAAAATCTTACACATTTTCCGCAATCTATACATTTTTCTTTGTCAATATCCGGTGCTGCGAACCCTTTCTGAGACAATGCTCCCACCGGGCACACTCTTATGGCCGGGCAGGGATGGTTTTGCGGACAGCGATCAACTTCAACGCTAAGGCTCATTTTTTCTCCTTTATTATATATCAATACATATTAACACATTAGTATATATTAATATTGATATGTATGCAATATAAATTTTGTTTACTATTGATTTATTATGGGCATATGCTCATAATAAATAATAGTGGAGTTTATATGGTAAGACCGAAATGTTGCAGGCTAACGGGCTGTCTGCCCGATATTAATTATTACAAACCAAAGGGTATGCCGGCTGCTCCGTTAGAGGAAGTTGTTCTTTATCTGGATGAGTATGAGGCTATAAAACTTGCTGATTTTGAAGGTTTATACCAGGAAGAGGCTGCGGAAAAAATGAAGATTTCGCGGCAGACTTTCGGTCGTATCATAGAGTCGGCGCACAAAAAAATAGCCGATGTGTTGATACACGGTAAAGCATTGAAGATTGAAAGAGGAGAAAAAAACACGAAAAATTGAGCTGAAAAACGAAAGGATAAACAAATGAAAATAGCATTACCTACAATTGATAACAAGATAGATGATCACTTCGGCCACTGCGAATATTTTACAATATATTCGGTTAACAACCGGGAAATAATCTCCGAAGCTGTGATCAAATCCCCGGAAGGATGCGGCTGCAAATCCAATATAGCCCAGACCCTGGCCGAGTCCGGAGTAGAGGTAATGTTGGCCGGGAATATGGGCGAGGGTGCTGTTAATGTACTGGGCAGCCATGGAATAAAAGTTTTACGCGGTTGCTCGGGTAATGTTAAGGAAGTCGCGGAAAATTGGCTTAATGGCAAACTTCAGGATTCAGGAGATGTATGTCACCAACACGAGTGTCATTAAGCAAAAAATATATTTAAGGAGGTAAGAAAATGGAACAATGTGAGTTAATAGAAAAATGCGGATTCTTCAAAAAATATCAGGCAACAAAGGACCTGGCCTGCAAAGGCTTCATCTTGCAATACTGTACCGGACCAAAAAAGCAGGATTGCAAAAGAATGCAGTATCGCAAGGAACATGGCGCTCCACCACCCGACGAAATGATGCCCAGCGGACAAATGTTGAAAGTATAGAACTGACAAAAATATAATAAATTAAAAATAGCGACATTGATGAGCTTTTAACCGGGAATCTCTTAATGTCGCTATTTTGCAAACCGGGGACTAGCTTTTCAGGTCCTTCAGCTTTTCCAGATACACTTCTTTACTGATGCTGCCTTTGGCATATTCTTTCTTCAAGATTGTTTCCGGAGTTTCTTTATCTCCTGTTACAGTCTTTCTCTCATTATAGATGAAGTAAATTACCACCAGTACAAGTACTATAAGTATCAAGCCCATAAACACACCTCCTCCATAGTAGTGATGATAGAACCAGGGTCTTGCCCAGTCATACATATACATAATAAACCTCCTTACTTACTTTCTTTAATTAATAAGACGTTCACTAGGCTCAAAAGTTACAATTTTTCCTCAGCATACGCATATTGCGGCCGGGCATCAAATTCTGACAGCGGTTCAGATAAACATTCAGCAGTTCTTTCTGCGGACCGGCGGCGTTTTCACCCAGCGCCGATAAAACCGCTATCTGCCGGTCGTTTAATTTTTCTATTTTTTTGTTCAGCTCGTCTTTTTGCGGTTCTTTTGTTTTTTTGGAAAGCAGCAGGGCATTATTTGCCTCAGCCAGAAGGCTTTCCAGTATTTCTTTATCAATTTTGCCTTTCAGGTCATAGGTTTTTTCTATTTCTTTCAATCGTTCTTCGGAGAATGTTATTCTTAATTCCGCTTTGCCCGAAGGTGTCATTTTCAGGGCGTAGGCTATCTGTTCCGAGATCAGTTTAATGGGATAAAGCCAGGTTCCCGGCAGGGCGCTGGCAGAAGATGACAGCACAGAAGCAGAAAGAATTATCCCGATAACAAAAGCAGCAGCGGCATAGATCAGCTGATTATTAAAAAAATTTTTAAAACGTAATACAGCCCCCCGGCCGGAGGACTCACGCTGTTTTCCCCGGGCCATACGCTGCACCGACGAAACAGTCTGCGCAATTATCACAGGGTCTATTTCAGGCTCAGGCAAGTCTCTGAGCTTTTCTTCCAGCCACAGACTATTATCCATATTATTTTCGGACATAATTTTTCTCCAATACCAGCTTTAGTTTGTTCAGGGCACGGTTCTGCAATACTTTCACCGCGCCTTCTGATTTTTTTATTATTTTGGCGACCCCCTTGTTACTCAGGTCTGCTATAAATTTCAGGATAATAATATCCTGCTGAATGTTCGGTAAAACTTTTAAGGCGCTGCGCACGGTTTCAACATCCAGTGCTCTGTTTTCAATGTCAATAGAACTCTTGGTTATATCCCTTAATTTATTCATGGTCTGCTCGCTGTTATGTACACTTTTTTTACGATAAAAATCCTTTAATACATTGCCCGCTATGGTGTATAGCCAGCTCGCGAAATTCCCTGACTGTTTTTTAATTCCCTGCACCATTCTTACAAACACATCATGAGTCAGGTCCTGCGCGTCTTCTATGGTGTTTACCCGGTAATATATGTAGGTATATATTTTTTTATAAAACATTTCCGTAAGCTGTGCCAATGCTTTTTCGTTATAAATCCTGGCTTGTTTTATAAGTATATCTGTTTCCTCTGTCATATGTCCCGCTTCCGCAGTTTAGTATACTACCCGAAAAGGCACAAATCAAACTGCGCCGGATTAAATGAGGCGCAGTTTGATTTACAGACAATCCTATTTTCTGAATATCCGTCCTGTTTTTTTGTCCAGAAAATACGTGTCCACAGACGCTGATTCTTTTTTGGTTACTACATCAAACATGTAACCGTCTTTTTCTGTTTTGATGTCGCCAATCTTCAGTTTGGGATTATCCTGCCAGGAGAGCCATTGTTCAGCCAGCTTGCGGGCTTCATTTGTGTCTCTTATTTCCTTGAATTCCACATTTCTTCTGTAACCGTAACCCGGGCAGTAAAAGTTGTTGTCACCGTTATTCCAGTTGCCGCCCATCATATAGCCGGGGCCGTAGCCTCCACCGCGTCCGTTCGGATAATTGTTGTCATTATCATTCGCGGCATAACCTACAGACAATAAACCGACGATCGAAATTATTCCCAGTCCTAATAATAAATTTTTTCTGATCATTTCTTTTTCCTCCTTATTTTTTATATTCACGGTAATTTTTTCACCTCCCTTTTTGGATCTTTTAAGCACTTACTATAAGAGACGTCTGAAAACGTATTTAGTTACATTTTATTTAATTTAAATAAATACAATGCCGTTACTTGAGGTTAACGGATATTTGTCCTGATTTGAATTTTTTATAAACGCTTTTTCCTGACTTCATTCCGTTTGTCCAAAAAATTACTTGCCAATGTTGCCTGAATGTTAAATAATTAAACCGCTTGTTTTTTTAATTGCAATATATTATTATACAAAAAATATATAATTCTTTACCAAGATAATAATAGCAAAAATATAAGTTCGGAAATATGAGCAAGAGGAGGGAAAAGTGGCTCAGGTTGAGGATTCAAAAAGATTAGTCGGTTTAATGGATATGGCGGATAAAATTTTTTTTGATGAACCGGCAGGCGAACTTTCAATTTTTTTCAATAAAACTGTTTATGACCTCAGAGATTCCAAACTGAGTTATTGCAAAATGCACGGGCCCAAATCCGGTCATCCCGCGGTACTTTCAATAGATAATAATAATGACGAAGCTTTCAAATATTACAATATCAATATGCTGGATATCAGCAAAAAGTATAAAGAAAAATTTACCTGGCGGAAACGCTGGGACCTAAGTCAGGTTTCAATTTAAACACCGCTGGTGTTTAAATAAATACAAATCCCAAAATCCAAAATCCAAATGAATCAATAAAATACAAATTAAGAAAATCTTTTGGGAAAAGATTTCAAAACTCAATTCTCTTTTCTTTGTCATCGCCTTAACTCACCCCCCGACCCCCTCTCTTCACCCTTCACGCATCACTCTTCACGATTTACCAAATATTTCTGTTGCATTTAGATGGTTAGAGTACTATTATACATTTAAAGTTCAATATTAAGGATTTATATGAGAATTTTGCACACCTCAGACTGGCATATTGGTAAACGTCTTGAATCCTATTCCCGTTTGAATGAACAAAAAGAAGTTCTAAATGAAATATGTGAGGTAGCTGATAATGAAAAAGTCGATGCAGTCATTGTTGCAGGTGATTTATACGATACCTATAATCCACCTGCTGAGGCTGTAGATTTTTTTTATAAAACACTGAAACGGTTAACAAACCATGGAACACGACCGGTTATCTGTATTGCCGGGAATCATGATTCCCCTGACCGAATTGAAGCTCCTGATCCTTTAGCAAGAGAATGCGGGATTATATTCGCCGGATATCCGAACAGTAAAATCCCTCCTTTTGAACTGGATACAGGTTTAAGTGTTACACAATCGGATGAAGGATTCATTGAATTGCGTTTGTCCAAGCATAAAGAGCTTCTAAGAGTCTTGCTCTTTCCGTATGGCAATGAGTCACGTTTGAGAACATGTTTGAATGCTGAGGATACTGTGTTGGAAATGCGAGAGATCATCAAAGCTAAATGGCAGGCAATTGCAGATAAATATTGTGATGAGCAAGGTATAAATGTTTTAGTCCAC
>JAQURL010000050.1 GCA_028715625.1 Candidatus Margulisiibacteriota bacterium
CTCTACATATTAATTATGCCCCGGGAGTATTCTATTTAAACCTGATTTTTGAAAGAAGTTTTGTATCCTCAAGAAAGGCTTCGCCGATAAGTACGGCATCAAAGCCTGCTGCTTGCAACCGCTTGATTTCTTCTGAAGTATGAATGCCGCTTTCGGAAACGCTGATAATATCCGCAGGGAGATATTTAATAAGTTGCAGGGAAAGATTAATATCGGTTTTAAAAGTCTTTAAATCGCGATTATTAATCCCTATAATCCTCGCCCCGGCTGCCAGGGCAATATTAATTTCTTTCTGATCATGAACTTCTACGAGTACGCCAAGGCCCAAATCCCGGGCAATCTTGAGAAGCTTTTTCAGGACCATCGCCTTTTTTATCACAGCTACAATCAACAAAATAGCGTCTGCGCCCATTGCTCTGCTTTCCTCTATCTGTTCGGTTGTGAAAATAAAATCCTTGCGCAGTATGGGCAGGTTTACTGTCCTTCTTGCCAGCATCAGGTCCTGGGGCGAGCCGAAAAAGTAATCTTCCTCGGTAAGCACCGAAATGGCCGCTGCCCCGCCGTGCAGATACTCTTTGGCTATAGCAGCCACATCCAGATCCGATTTGAACAGGCCAAGAGACGGTGACCCTTTTTTTATTTCCGCAATGATCTGAAATTTACCTTTGGTAAGAAAAGGAAGGGGTTGATATCGGGAATCAGCTGAAGTTGACGGAGGAGAAGCTTTTAGTCTTTTTTTCTTGGAGGTAATGATTTGAGAAAGAATATTGCGCCTCTCTCCTAAATCCTCTCTCCGCATGCGGAGAAAGGACTTTATATTTTGAATAACTTTATGTGTATCATTCATTACGTCATCATTATTAAATCTTAAAACTGCTATACCTAATTGATTTATTATTGCTGTTCTTAATTCATCGTAATCCTTCTGTTTTTTATGTATTTCCCCATCTAATTCAATTATAAAGTTTAAATCTTTACAATAAAAATCGGCTATAAAAACTCTCTTTTGCTCCATGTAATCAAATATCAGAGGTTTTTGTCTGACGAATTTAATACCCAATTTTTTTGCCTTTATTTCAAGCCATAGACTTTTTTCTGCCTCTGTCTGATTTCTTCTTAATTCTCTGGCTCGTTTTGTTACTGTTTGCATAAGAAAATAATATAACTTATTCCCCGTCTCCGCAAGCGGAGAAGGGGCCGGGGGAAGAGGCGATAGCTAGCCGGGGGATGAGTTCGAGTTCCTAACCAGTTCCTGCAGCTTAGCCAGAGCTTTGCCGCTTTCCAGCGTTTGACGGGCCAACCTGTAACCATCTTTAAGGTTTTGAACTTTTCCTCCGATCATAATGGCGGCTGCCGCATTTATTAAAACTACCTCTTTCAGGGCACCGGATAATTTGTTGTCCATAAGGTCATTCATGATTTGGGCGTTCTCTTCAACGCCGGCTCCTTTTATGGCTTCAAGCGGATAGCGTTTACCGATAATATCTTCAGGTAGAATATAACCGTCGTGAATCTCGCCTTCTTTGAGATGAACATAAAATGTGCGGTCGGAAACAGAAATTTCGTCCAGGCCGTCATCGCTATGTAATACCAAAGCTTCTTTGGTACCCAGTTCCTTCAAGGCCAGAGCCACAAGCTCGGCATAATCTCTGGAAAAAACACCGATAATCTGCGCGTCCGCGCCGGCGGGATTGGTTAGCGGACCGAGAATATTAAAAATTGTCCTGATACCTATTTCTTTGCGGATAGGGCCCACATTTTTCATGGCTGTATGCAATTTCTGGGCAAACAAAAAAGCTATACCGGTTTTAGCCAGGACCGCTGAAGTTTCATCAGCGGATAAATTAACGTTTACACCAAGTTTCTCCAGCAAATCGGCACTGCCGCATTTACTGGACACAGACCTGTTGCCATGCTTGGCTACGATTATACCGGCTGCTGCTGCCACAATGGCCGCGGCTGTGGAAATATTGAATGTATGTTTGCTGTCACCGCCTGTGCCACAAGTATCTATAACTATACGGCCCGGAGGATGCTTTATTGGTGTAACTTTTTCGCGCATGACTCTGGCAAAACCGGTTATTTCGGTGTAAGTTTCACCTTTGGCAGCTAATAACGAAAGGAAAGATGCCACCTGAACAGGATTAAGCTGACCTTCCATGATCGCGTTAGCCGCATAAACCGCCTCTTCCATCAACAAATCTTGCTTCCTGCCAAGTTTTTTAACAAGTTCACCGAAACTGGATACAACTATATTGACCGGCGGCTCATAATCTTTAATGCTTAAAAAGTTTTTTATTATCTTCATACCATGCTGGGTAAGATAGGACTCCGGATGGAATTGCACACCCCAGACAGGAAAATCTTTGTGGGCAACGCCCATAATCTCGCCTTCTTTGGTGGCAGCGGTAATTACAAGCTTGTCTGACGGGAATGATTTTTTTTCTATAACCAGCGAATGGTAACGTGTGGCCATCAAGGGTACGGGAAGTTCTTTGAATAAACCTTCCTGATTATGATAAATAGCGCTTCTTTTGCCATGCATGACACGTGTGTTACGAATAACCTTACCCCCGAATATTTCGCCGATACACTGATGGCCCAGACACACACCCAGAATAGGTATTTTGCCGGTAAAATGCCTGATCATATCCATGGAAATACCAGACTCCTTCGGCGTGGCAGGGCCCGGCGAAATCACCAGGTAATCAGGATGAAGTTCCTCGGCCTGGGCCACTGTTATTTCATCATTTCTTTTGACAACAACCTTTTGGCCGCATTCCTCGAAATATTGTTTGAGAATATAAACAAACGAATCATAGTTATCGATAAGTAACAGCATATTTACTCCTTGCTCAAACTTATAGCCTTGAGCATGGCCCTGGCCTTGCTAAGGGTTTCCTGATATTCAAAAGCGGGGTCTGAATCGGCAACGATACCGGCACCTGCCTGAAAATAGGCTTTTTTATCGCGGACCATAATACTTCTGATGGTTATACAGGAATCAAAATCACCCTGGCTGTTAAAGTAGCCCACCAACCCGCCATACATCTGCCGGGGATTGTTTTCCAGTTCCCGGATGATCTGCATGGCCCTGACCTTGGGCGCGCCGGTTAGGGTGCCGGCAGGAAATACGGCTTTGACAGCGGAAACACCGGTTTTGTCCGGCAGCATATGACCGTTAATATTGGATACGATATGCATAACATGGCTATAACGTTCGATCATTTTGTAGCCGTTAACCTGAATACTATCTGAAAGACAAACCCTGTTCAGATCATTACGACCGAGGTCTACCAGCATGAGGTGTTCGGCATTTTCTTTTTCATCGCCGAGCAGTTCCTGCTCTACACGCAGGTCTTCCTCGGGAGTCGCCGCTCGTTTTCTGGTCCCGGCAATAGGACGCAGAGTAAGCCTTTCACCCTGTTTTTTCAGCATGATTTCCGGAGAGGTGCCCAGCAAATAAAATTCACTCGCAAAATTAAAATAGAACATATAGGGTGAAGGGTTCAAAGAACAAAGATGACGATAAATCTCAAAGGGATCACCTGAGTAATCGGCTTCAAAACGCTGTGATAAAACTACCTGAAAAATATCTCCGGAATATATATATTCCTTGGCTTTTTTTACTATATCGCCAAATGTTTCCTCAGTGAAATTGCTGCTGATATCAGATGATAATACCGTATCCGCGCTTTTGCTTAAAAATCTTTTTGTAGTAAACATACCGGACAAAACGTTGTCAATTTCCTTTTCGATATCAATATCTTTTTCATTTATTTCCAGATTAAAGGTAAATTTTACCTCATGTGAAAGTTTGTCAAAAACAGCAATAGTCCTGGGCATAAAAAAATAAGCCAGAGGCAAAGATCCATATAAAGGCCTGCCGGAAATAGAAGGCTCGATCTCATAAACACTTTCATAGCCCAGATAACCGAAAAATCCGTTAAAAATATCTGTTTCCGCAGAACTATAATCTGAGACCAGACGGTCCAGTGCGACAAAAAGCTTTTTTTCTGTGCTTTCCTTATCATTTATCAGCAGTTTATTTTCATAGGCTTTTAGTGAACGAACCTTACCCCAGCCCACAATGGAAAAACGACCGATATTATTACCTTCTTCCACGCTCTCCAGCAAAAAAGAATAAGGAGAAATACCTCTGATTTTCAAATAAAGAGAAATTGGTGTTTCCGTATCGAGCAGACAGGAGGCTGTGATGGAGCGAATATCTTTTGTGCGTGTTTCTTTATATAGAATCTTATTCATAAACAACATTCTAGCACTGAATTTAAAAATAGTTAATAATATAAATTAAGCTTTTATGAAAAGCAGGTCAATTCTTTTGGGAAAAGATTTCAAAATTCATTTCTCTTTTCTTTGTCATCGCCACAAAGAAAAGAGAGAAAAGAAAATGCTAGGCGCTATGCTTCAGAACCTTGAACGGTTGCTGCTCTCTAAGCTAACGGACTGAGTCGTCTATCCTGCCTCCGCAGTCCTCAGAAAACCTCCTGTTTTCAGTACGCTTCTTTCGCAGACCGTTCTACGGCTCTTTTGCTATGCGCCGGGAAAATATGTAATGCGAAATTCTGCTTAAGCCTTCCCAAGATGGGAAGGTGGCTCGTAAAACGAAACGAAAGGGGTTGTTATTGTGCTGCTATCGTTTCATAAAGTGCTGAGCGATAAGCATTTTTATCAATGCGGTCCTGGCAATGCCAATTTTGCTGGCTTCATTATCAATTTTTTTTAAAATTTCCAAAGTGAAATCGACATTAACCCGTTTTGTGGGCCTATGAAATTTAATTGAGCTTTCATCAATGTATTCGGTAATATCATTTTCTTCGCTATATTTATCAAATTCTTCAACTGTCTTAAACTTTTTCTTCATAGTGCTCATAATATAATTCACTCTCCTTTTCTCGCGCTCTTCTACAGGAAATAATTCTGATAGTATTTTTTCTGCAGGTAAAGAAACATATATATAATTTGCTATTTATCAAACCGATTACTCCATACCTGTCTTCTGGGGCAAAAGTTGTTTTAAACTGAAGATTAGGAGAACCCCACAAAGTTTTAACTTTTTCAAAATCAACTCCATGTTTTTGTTTGTTTATCCTGGATTTACCCGGATCATATTCGAATTTAATATCTGCCATATACCTCAATTATACCTATGGTATACCTTTATGTAAAGTGGGAAGGTGGCTCGCGTAGTGAGACGAAAGGGTTTAATCAGGTTACAGTAGTTATTTTCTGGCCGGCCGGCCAAATATCATAAGCTGTGTCCAAAAGCATTTCCTTGAATTTACGATCGACCAGATCGCCAAAACCCTGCTGCTTCATGGATTCGATAGTATCGGCACAGGCTTTCTGGGGAGTGGGCCTTAAATTATCGGCCATAGCCAGCAAAGCGTTTTCCAGATTCTTCAAATGGTCTTCTTCTGTAACAGGGTCGGACTGTTCTACCTGTTGTCTGACATAATCATCAAACCGTCCGGAAGATTTTTTTAATTCATTCAGAACGTTCTGGTCCGCGCCCGTCGCTGGGCCATAACCTTTAGCTGAGTTATCTATCGCGCCTATCATCAGATCTGAACCTTTATCTTTCTAAAGACCTTCCTGATCTTTTTTTCCAGTTCCAAAACATCATAAGTATTTTTCATTTCTTCTTTATAATCTTCGAGAATTTCCTCAGTATCTTTTTTCTTCTTGCGAACATTCTTATTGTCAGCCGAATTTACACCATCCAGGGCCTGATGCTGCAAAGCCTGGTTCAAAACATTATTGAACACCGGCATGTCGTCGGAAATAAAAGCCTTGCTGGCTTTATTTTGTTGGAAATTCTTTTGTGTAAAATCCGGATTTGCTACGTACATATCAATATATTGCCCCGTAGCTGCAGATATTAAACATGATATACTCTTTCTAGGTTAAAAGTTGTATACCGGCATCATAAAGTATGTTGTATAAATTCCGCTCTTCCTGATCCTGGAAACCATACTGGGTGCCGATCGATTTCATTACATCAGATACCACACCCTTTATATATTCATTGTCGCCGTCTTCATTGGCAGTATCATTGAATAAATCCAAACCGGAAGCGTAACCTGCGCTGAGGACCACACTTACGTCATTATCATCTGTTTTGCCGTCATTATTTAAATCCAGACCCTTTTCCTGAAATTTGGTCTGGAGAACACTCTTAAATTCATCTTCTGAAACTTTTCCGTCATTATTCAGATCAAAGTTACGGTTATTCGCGTCAGCAGGTACATATCCCCCGGCCCCGAACCCTTCTATTCCACTCATATGACTTCGCCCCCTTCAAAACTATTTATATTGTAAATTCTTTTTTGTAATTTTCAAAATATTTATCAGTAATATCGCTATAATATCCCAAAAACTTGTATTGATTTTTCTTAATGTTTATTTTCCTTCATTTAGGGAAAACTATTATCTAGTTGTAAATAACCATGCTGGAAATAGAATACATAGCCAATCCGAAAATACACAGCGGAAAAAAAACAAAAAAAGTTCTTTTGTACAAAGAAGGAGTTGAAAAGTTTACATACCGCGGCCGGTTGATTAGAAAATTTAAAAAATTTGTAAATGAAATGTTTAAAAGACCTAAAACCGGGGAATAACCAATATAAAATAAACAAAGGGGGGAAATTTTAAATGGGGAAAAACATGAACGCGCGCTTTGATTATCTGTTAAATACAATATTGAATAATGACGATTCCGAGCTTTCTATGGAGCTTTCCAAAGAAGAAAAAGAATTCTTTAAAAGTATAGATTTAACCGAGGTATTATTTATTTAAGCAACTACCCAAAAACCTTTTTAAAAATGTCATCGACATTTTTAAGATGGTAACGGTAGTCAAATATCTGTTTTATCTCTTTCTCAGCAAGTAATTTATTAATCTCCTTTGATTTTCCTATAACCGCCTGAAACTTCAGACCCTTGTCCCGGGTTTCCATCGCGGCTTTCTGTACCAGCGCATAAGCTTCTTCCCGGCTTGATCCTTTTTCTACAAGTTTCAAAAGCAGCTGCTGAGAAAATACTGCCCCGCCAAGCAAATCGAGATTTCTGAGCATATTGTCTTCATGCACTACCAGTTCTTCGAGTATGTCTGTAAATTTGACCAGCATGTAATCGAGCAGAATAGTGCTGTCCGGGAATATGATCCTTTCCGCGGAAGAATGAGAGATATCGCGTTCATGCCACAGACAGATGTTTTCCATGCTGACCAGCATATTGCCGCGCATTACCCTGGCCAGACCGGATATTCTTTCGCAGGTGATGGGGTTTCGTTTGTGGGGCATGGCTGAAGAACCCTTCTGCCCTTTCCTGAACCCTTCTTCCAGCTCATTGAACTCGGTTTTCTGCAAAGCCCTGATCTCGGTAGTAAACTTTTCCAGCGACCCGGCGATTACCGCCAGTACTGACATAAAATAAGCGTGCCGGTCACGCTGCACAATCTGTGTGGAAATTTTGTCGGCGGCAAGTCCAAGTTTTTTACACACATACTGTTCGATAAACGGATCAATATTGGCATAAGTACCTACAGCGCCGGAAATCTTGCCTACACTAATGTCGTGAATGGCACTTTCCAACCGACTTTGGTTCCTCTGCATTTCTGTGTACCAGAGAGCGAATTTCAGGCCCAGAGTGGTAGGCTCGGCATGTACGCCATGGGTCCTGCCCATCATCATGGTCTTTTTGTATTCATTAGCTTTTTTCTTGAGGACTACCAACAACTCTTCGATATCTTTCTGAAGAACTGAAGCCGCTTCCTTGATTAGCAGGGAAAACGCCGTATCTACGACATCGGATGAAGTAAGCCCCAGATGGATATAGCGGGACTCCGGTCCGACTTCTTCGGCTACATTGGTAAGAAAGGCAATAACGTCATGGTTGGTTGTCTTTTCTATATCATCTATTCTTTTTACGGAAAAAGACGCTTTTTTTTTGATAATATCCAGCGCTTTTTTAGGAATATTGCCCAGCTTTACATGCGCCTCACAGGCGGCTATTTCTATATCCAGCCATTTGGAAAATTTATTTTCCAGCGTCCAGATGCGGGTCAATTCTTTGCGGGAATAACGTTCTATCATTAATTTCTCCTTAACTCAAGTCTATACAGCGACCAAAATTTTTTGGTTTCAGTGCTCGGGGCTCGGAGCAAAGGGCTCGGAACTCCGGGTACCTTTAGGGCAAATCTCTCAGACTGTCTTAACAACATAAAGTTTAACAAATATTGGATAAATCCGCAATTCAGGTGTTCTTTTGGATTTTTGATTTTACCTTTTGGATTTTGCCATTTGGATTTTGGATTTCTTTGAGCAGTTCCGTTACCAGCTTGTCCTGTTTTACTTTTGCAACTATTTTTCCTGCCCTGTAGATGAGCCCTTCCTTCTTGCCGCCGCAAATGGCAAGATCGACGTCTTGCGCCTCACCGGGGCCGTTTACAATACAGCCCATTACCGCGATCTTCAAATGTCTTTTAATATTTCTGGTTTTAGCTCTGACCTCTCTGGCCAGCTTTTCCACATCAATCTCCGTACGGCCGCAGGTAGGGCAGGAAATAATCTCCACGCCCTGCTCATACAGCCCGGCGCCGCGCAATATATATTGGGCGACAGGGATTTCTTGCAGGGGATCACCGGTTAAGGAAACCCGAACGGTGTTGCCCAGGCCTTTAAGCAAAAGGCTGCCGATACCCACAGCGGATTTGGCAATGGCTTCCTCGCCAAACCCGGACTCGGTTATACCGATATGCAAAGGATAAGGATGCAGCCGGGCAAATCTTTCATTCATGAGGACTGTGCCGCGTACATCGGAGGATTTCAAGGAAATCACCAGCGCTTCAAATCTGTTTTTCTTGAAAAAATCAATATATTCTTCCAAAACCTGCAGGGAGCGGGTTATCTTATCAGCTGCTTTGCCGATGGAGCCGGTATTTGCCCCGATACGAATGGCAGTACCGAACCTTTTGGCTGTCTGAATAACTTCTTTTACTTTGTCCTGAGACCCGATATTGCCCGGATTTATTCTGATCTTGGCCACACCGGCGTCGATAGCGCCCAGGGCCAGCCGGTGATCGAAATGAATATCCGCCACCAACGGGACCGGTGACATTTTAACAAGATATGGCAAAGATTTCAGTGATTTTTCATCGGGCACGGCCAGACGCACTATTTCCGCTCCGGCCTGAACCAGGTGTTTTATCTGGCGCAGAGTTTTATCTTTATCTGAAGTGCAGGTGTTGGTCATGGACTGTATAACAACATGGTTGCTGCCACCGATAACCACTGAACCTACTTTAACAGGAATTGTCTGAGTACGTTTAAACAAAACTCACCCAGCCTCACCCTGGCACTTCCGTCTTCGCTCAAAGGCTTCGTCGTGACAAGTTGTGCCATCCCTCTCCACAAGTGGAGAGGGAAATGTTTGAATTACTTTTTTATCAATTATCATTTTTTTATTCCTTCTCCCTTCTTTTAGTAAGAGAAGGGGTTGGGGATGAGTTTAATCTTAATCAATTATTATTAATTTTTTCAGATTCTTTTTAATCTTTTTCTGATCCTTGTCAGATAAAGTACCAAGTTTTTTTATGATCAGCCTGCTATCCAGGGTAAATAACTTCATTCTGATTATCGAAGCGCTATGCAGCCCTGTATTTTCCAAATTCTCAATCTCTACATCCAGTTCCCAGCGACTATTTTTGGCGCTGGTAATCATGGCAAGCAAACTGTGCCCAGTGTGATAATTAAAATTCTCATAACTGGAAAGCACTAACGCGGGCCGACGTTTTTTAACATTTTTATCTGTAAAAGGAAAAGGAACAGCGACCAGATCATAAGGCTTATATATCACCATAGGCCTCGTTGTCATTTTTTGAGTTCCATTCATCCAGTGTAGATTCAAGTGCTTGCGCATACTCAAGGTCTATAGGGCTGATCTTTTTCAAAACAACCTTGCTGTTATCAATTTCAAAACCAACGGTATCGCCCGCGGAAAGATTAAGGCAGTCTCTTATTTCTGAAGGAATAGTAGCTTGATTTTTACTGGTAAGTTTTGATTTTAACATAATACACCTCGGTAATATTGTAATACAGTATTACCTGATTATCCAGATTAAATATTCAGTCACATTCTTTCCGGAGCATCGATACCCATAAGACCCAGACCTATGCCCAGAATATTTTTTACGGAATTGATTATGGCCAGACGGTTCTCGGAAAGTTTCCGATCTTCCACGTTTACTTTACATTCATGATAAAAAGAATGAAAAAGTCCGGAAAGTTCGATCAAATAATGAGCGATACGATAAGGTTCCCTGTACTGAGCCGCGGTAAATACTTCCTCTTCAAACGACATTAAAAATTTAAGCAGTTTGAACTCTATTTCTTTTAGCTCTACAGCACGATGGTAAACAGGAAGCATATTACTTTTTCTGATAATACTGCTGATGCGGGCATGGGCATACTGCACATAAAAAACCGGATTATCATTGGACTTTTTCTTGGCCAGTTCCAGATCAAAATCCAGATGAATGTCCGCGCTTTTCATGACCAGAAAGAACCTGGCCGCGTCCGCGCCTATTTTCTCAATTACTTCCTGTAAAGTGATCATATCGCCGGTACGCTTGCTCATGCGCACTTCCACACCGTTCTGGTAGAGCGTTACCAGTTGTCCCAACAGCACTTCCAGTTCGGCCTGGTCTCCGCACATGGCCTTAAGGCCTGCTTTAACCCTTTTTATATAACCATGATGGTCTGCGCCCCAGATATTGATCAGACGGTTAAACCCGCGCTGCACCTTGAGATTATGATAAGCAATATCAGCGGCGAAATAAGTGGTCTCACCATTTTCCTTAATCAGCACCCTGTCCTTGTCATCTCCGAAGGAAGTGGTCCTGAAAAAAAGCGCTCCCTCCAGCTTGTAGGTAAAACCTTTATCCGTGAGCCATTCGATGGTTTTGGCTACTTCCTGAGTATCCTGCAGGTTTTGTTTCTCGCTGTACCAATTGTCAAATTTCACCCGAAACTGTCTTAATGTTTCCTGTTGCCTGCGGATCAGTTCCTGAATGGGGTCGGCAAAAGTAACCAGTTCCTTAACATAACTGCCGTTATAACCGTCTTCAGGCACGGGAATGCCCTGTTTGCGCGCTTCTATAGACTCTTTGAGCTTTTCTATCTGTACACCGGCGTCATTTATATAAAACTCGGTACTTACTTCATAGCCAACCCACTGCAGAATGCGCCGCAGACTGTCACCCAACGCGGCCCAGCGGCCATGGCCGATATGCAGCGGCCCCGTAGGATTGGCTGAGACAAACTCCAGCAATATCTTGTCTCCGCCTGCAATCAGATTTTTGGAAAAATCTTCCTTGGACAAATAATAAATGCAAAATTCCTTTGGTAAAATAAAATTTATAAAACCTCTTAAAGCAGTTACCTGTGTACCCTTAAAAACCTTGTCCCGAAAATAAAGTTTGATCTCTTTGGCCAGGTCCTCCGCAATCTGCTGCGGAGCTTTTTTCAAATCTTTAGCCAGTAAAAAGGCCAGATTGGTGGAGTAATCGCCCAGGCTTCTGTCTTTAGGAACCTCTATATTGCAGACCGCAAGCGTATAACCATTATCCTTAAGAAATTTTTCACATTTTTTTCGGATCAAATCTCTGATTAACATTTTTTAATTGTACCCTATTCTTTTTCAGTGGTCATTATAGCGGTCATCCCAATCAAACATTATAATATTTTCGCAACTCCGCCTTAACTTTGGGTATTTCATAAAGCATCAATACAAACATTTTACGTGTTAACTTCTCGTCCTTGTCCGGCTCGGCCTGAACTTTCGTACCCGTATATTTGCTGATTATATTAGCGGCTTCTTTATAGGTAACTTCTTCTTCCCCGGCATTTTCCAGCTGCTTTGACGACACAAAATTCAGACGGTTCAGAGCAGTAAAAATTTCTTTTCTGGTGATAATCCTGGTGGGATAAAAACTGTCTTCGATATCCAGATAGCCCAGCGTGAGAATTTTTTCCAGAAGATCGGCAAAATATTCGTTGGCTGACAAATCCTTGAATTTTCTGACATATAATACATTAAAAGAACGTTTTTCATCATTATAAGTAATATTTACACTGTTTAACCCGGGTTTAAGCTCTATGGATTCGGCAAAACGTTTGCGGTTATTGATCACCACGGTTTTGTTGTTTACTCCGAATTGCATGGCTTTGGGACCATACCCTTTGATATAAAAAGGAGTGGATGTGACTCTGACATCTTTTGTGGGTGTTAGAAAATTCAAGCTGTTCAGGCTGTAATTATTACTGATATTCTTGTCGCTTTTGACATTATTAAACAGGATATTTACTATGTTGGAGGAAATGGGCAAACTCTCCCGGCTCTCCGTATTTTCGGCTACAGGCAGGTTTGGCCATGATGTACTGCTTCCCGGTTCTTTGCGGCTGGCCGCAGGTTGCTGTGCCACGCCGGTATTGGCCAGAATATTGGCAACTTCGGTTAAATAATTGAAAAATTCCTGTCTGGTCAAATTTTTTTCCGGCATTATGGTTGAAGAGTTTATTATCGAATAGTTTCTGAGCTTATTCACTTCTTTATAAAGCCAGGAATTTTCTTTGACATCGTCAAAATTGTAAACATAATCGTTTTTATCCGGAAGCAGCCTGCCCATTATGGAAAAAGCTTCCTGCCGCTTGATGTACTGGTCCGGATAAAAATTTTTATAGGAATTTTTCAGGATTCCGTTTAACTGCATATAGGCCAGATACTCCTTGAGTTCGCTTTCCTTAACATCCGAAAAACTTGCCGGATCGGATGACTTCACCCGCTCCAGGCCGGCAGCTCTGGACAGGTATAGATAAAATTCTTTACGGGTAATGTCATGGCCGGGGTTAAACATATTGGTCCGGGGATAATTGATGCGGTTAAGCAGGTCCAGCCACTTTTTCTGGACATTATCAGGCACATCCAGATACGGATAACGCCTTTTAATGGTCAAAGTATGCTCATGATATTTGATATTCTGCCCGCGCATCACAAACTTGATATCATTATTACCGATTTTGTCGAGTTTGACTTTTTCCTGGAACAAACCGTCGGACCTCAAGCCGAGTTCCTTGTCATTTAAAAAAATCCTGCCGGTATCCAGATAATAGCCCTTAACAATGAGTTCGTCGCTATTGGTCTCGGCTTCATTATAGGGTGTGACTATCTGAAAATATTCTTTAAATTCGTCCGGGCTCTGTTCCAGATTATAGTAAAGGCCCAGCTCCAGTCTGTCGGAAAAATTGATAAAGGGCAGGAAACGACCTGCCTTGAACAACAACGAAATATAGGGGAACCAGTTATTGCCGCTGTATTTGCCGCCCGCGTAAAGATAAAGTTTATCCAGGTCAAACTTAAAGCCGGTTATGCTTTCTACCGGATTTACATTGGAGCCTATATTGCAAAATTTCAGGAAAAAATTGCCAGGATCATTCTCGTAACTGATATTCAGGAAAACATCCTTTAAGGTGCTGATATTCACCGCTCCCTCCAGCAAAACACGGTCGGCAGTAGAAACCTCCAGGGAATTTTTGTAGAGAATATCGCTCTGCCGCGAACTGGCGTCAGCACCGACAGCGTACCTGATATCCAGGCAGAAAACTGACTGTAAAAGGAAAAAAAGCACAATTAGTTGTTTGAGCATAAGCATAGACTA
Source organism: Candidatus Margulisiibacteriota bacterium (assembly GCA_028715625.1). Lineage (NCBI taxonomy): Bacteria > Bacillati > Candidatus Margulisiibacteriota > Candidatus Margulisiibacteriota bacterium. The sequence goes on from JAQURL010000050.1 coordinate 13,738, forward strand.
TTATAGCCACGGCTGTAATTTTCAACAACTCATAAATACTGCTGTCTAGCAGTATTAAAGTAAGTCAGGTAAAAGACAGTGGAAATTGGTCAGTAATTTCTGGATGAAACAGCTAATAATCAATCTACATTTAACTTACACTTGGTAACATGAAAAAAATTTTAATACCGGTCTTAATAGTGCTTTTCACAATTTTAAGCGTAGCCGAAGAGCCTTTACCCATACAACCTGTAACCTTGAAAAAACCTAACCGGGATACGTTGTCGTATTCCAATTACTCTTTTGATAACGGCACAAGTTACCGAATAATTGAGAACCTGTTCAAAACCAAAATCAATTCGGAACAGTCTTTTATGCTGGATATAACTTTGTACAAATTCGTGACTCTGGAAAAAAACCTCTATACCGTGGGGTTTTTCCAAGATTCGGACGACTACTACTATAACCTTAGCTATGGCTACGGAGCCTATTCCGATAATACCTCATCCGGACATCTTTCAGCCGAAGTCGGGTGGGATACCGGTGAATTCATGTTCGGCTCACTGCTTAGGTACAACAGCTATCCCGGAGCCTACACCATCGGTTCGCTGACACCTTACCTGGAATATGAGTTGTCGGATGAAACCAGCTTGCTGGCGCAGTTGTCCGCTGACCTGGATAATCAGAACCAGAACGCCCTGTCTTATTATTTCATGGCAGAGCACGAATTGCTGACAGATTTTTATATCCGCGGGGCATACTCGCTGGGCAGTTACATAAAACAATTGACCAACACTTCCTTTGTGAAACAGGATTTCAACTCCTGGCTGCTGGGATTCAACTGGTTAGTGACGGACGAGTTATCTATAAAATATTACTATGAATACATCAATGATATAAACTCAACCACAGGTACCGGGCATACGGTTGCCATCAGATACAGGCTCTAATTATGGATAAAATATTTTTTAAAAAGAGGAGGTGCCGGACTGAATTTTGTTCCTTGAGAATAAATAAAATCAAATGGAGGTTTTGATCATGAATAAAAAATTAATTTTTGCTTTTTTAATGTCGTTAAGTCTTTTTGCTTTTACGGCAGCAAGTCCCAGCGATACCAGTAAAACAGCGGATGATATAAAGCAGGAGGACAGACAGCTGGACCGTCAGGAAGACCGCAGCATGGAAAGACAGGAAGACAGCAGAGAAGACCGCATGGAAACCAAAAAGATGGAGAAAAAAGAAGACAAAAAAATGTATACGACCCAGAAAACCGCACAAAGCAAAGCCAAAACCAAAGTGAAATCGGCGACAAAAATGGATGATGACAGCAAAAAAGAACTGGAAAAAGAAAAGAACGAAATGCAGAAGTCCGAAATAGAAAAAGCAGACCAGCAAAAAAAAGATTTGCACAAAAAAACCAAATAGTTCCGATTCTCTGAATATTGTTCATAAAAAAGCGAACCCCAAGGTTCGCTTTTTTATATTTTTTGGGGCTTGGGCCTTAAAACCAGGGCACTGCTGGTTAGCTTGCTACCGGAAGTAATGTTCAGCCGAGCTTTTGAAAAAATCGAACTGCTGTGACCGGAATCCAGAAAAACCATATCTGCCACTCCCTGTTTAGCCATTTGTTCAGACAGCTCCACATAACTGATGCCTCTAAGGGAACAGGGTATTTTGGAATGCGTTTTTATAAAAACCACTTCATTGTTTCCGGTTAGGCCGATCGCGGACAGGTCCCGTTCCGGGCTGACCGAGTTGTTGTGTTTCATTGCCTGCAACTGCGGATTAATCCTGCCTTGTTTCAGTCCCAGCGGGCCGGTTTGCAGGAACAGGTCCCATTCGGCCGGATTTATTTTGCCCTGGATCTTGCCAACCTCCACCTTTCCCGTACTTTTTCTGATGCCCACATAGGCGGATAAAATTGCCTGACCGTTACGTTTGAGAGGGCTGGAAACAACTTTGCCGTTTATGATAATACAGCCCAAATGCAGATTCCCGGTAATTTCTCCGTTTTTATAAAAACCCGCGTTTATCGCAGCGATACCGTCTTTTCCCGCGTATTGCTTTACCGTGGCCATCTGCCGGCCGGGATTGTCCTCATATTTTCTCAGTTCCAGCCCGAAATTATCCAGGTTAGCTTTGATCATTTCGATCTTGACATTCAAATTGGGACCATTAACTTCTCTTTCCAGTTCTATAGTTTTTTGAAACAGGCCGGGGTAATCCGAACGATGCACTTTTTCACCTGTTTTTCGCAAGGTACCTTCACCCTGCAGATAATGCAGGAACCAGGCAGCCACTTGTCCTATACTGGTACGATCCGTCATACTGGTTTATTTATGCCACAAAAAATACTTTTCTAAACCTGGAGAAAAAGATCTCTCGACTACGCAGGATGCTCCGCTCGAGATGACGAGCGTTTAAGTGTCTTTATCACCCGGAAGCTTTCGGGTTAAGAATTTCGGGGATCATGTGCAACAATGCACCGTAATGACCAACGCCGTTTATTGTTGTTACTTTATCCGGAGCCAAGCCTCTTTGTTGTTGCCAATTTATGCAACTGACGGCTTCTCGCTGTGCATTAAAAAAGTGTATTTTACCCTTATTAATAAGGTTTTGAGCCTTAGTCTTATCCTGTTGGTAAGACCAGTCCAGATAAGAGCTGATTAAATTGATCGTTCCAATTTTAGGATTAGCTATCAGACCCGGACAAGCTGCAGAAACACCGCCGGAAGCGCCGTTACTATGTCCATGGATATCAATTTGCTGATAACTTTCTCCCAGCTTGTTAACAAGCTCCAAGACTCCTTTTTTAGAATATATTTTTCCATGCACTTCCTGCCAGATCACCAGACAGGCATTACCCTGTTTTTTGGCTTCTGCTTCTATTGTACTTTTAATTTCTTTAGCCTGTTTTAAATTTTGTTCATAATTGCCCATAAAGAATACGTGTATTTTTGTTGCGTCTCTGGCCCCGAAATATTGTGCTTCATCACTGAAGTTACTACCGGATATATTAATCTTAAATTGATTTGTCAGGGAAATGGTTTGCAAAGAACCACCCTTAGCCGGAGGTTGTGTCGGTGACATATTTTGATCAATTTTATTCTGCCGGCTTTGTCCGGTTCCTTCCTTCGACGGACTTCTTGTCCGGCTGACATCAGCAGATTTCCCCGGGCCTGATGTAGCGGGCGGTTTAACGGCCTCTACGGGTGACATTGTGTAATCCGGCGACGGATCACAATTTTCAGAACCTCCCGCTGCTTCAGCAGAAACACCATACTTTTTCTCCCAGGCCAGCAACTTATGTCGGGCTTTTTGTACTTCCTCATCACTTTCTGCAGCTTTACCCAAAATTTCCGCTGTATCTTTGCGCAGTTGCAAAGCAGCTCTGGCTTGCTCAATAATTTTTGAGACAATATCGGGCTTGGCGCTAACTTTCCGAGGCGAGGGACCAGCGGCAATTTCCGGTTTAAATTCCTGAAAAATTTTACTCATGGTTTGTCCGTTTATTTCGCTATTATTAGAAAATTTCTGACATAAATTAAAAAATCGCGCTGCTGCTTTATCCTGAGGATTGAATTTGCCCTTAACAAATATTTTGTGACCTTCTATGCCAAAACTTTGCCATGTTCCAGGCAAGTTGTCTTTGATTAATTTGATAGCTGCATCTGTACAGATCAGAGTCCGGAAAGCAGCAGTTTCGCCCTGTTTACCGGTAATAGGGCCTGATGAAGCAGGTGGAGGAGGTATGTACATATATAAAAATTATGCCCGTTTTTTGGAAAATTAACCTTGAAAAGTACGCCTCATCCCCCTGGCCCCCTTCTCCACTTGTGGAGAAGGGGGAATAGTTGTATAACATCTATTTTACGAATATTCCTTAAAGGGGGTTGAGGCGATGAACCAGGTTTGTACTTTTTAACTAAAGATTTCTCCACTTCGCTCCCTTCGAGAACCTCAGGGAGCAGGTCACTTATGCAATCATGCACTTCCGACTAATGTACTAATGTACTCCTGCATTTGATCCTTCACCTTTCACTCTTCACGTTTCACGCTTCACTATTCATGCGTCACCCTTCACGCGTCACGCCCTACCACTTACCCCATATCCCTTAACACTTAACACTTATCTCTTATCTCTTAACACCTACTCTATAGGTTCAATCTCAATAGCAGGCGCCACATGCTTGAGGACTGTATCTTTTTTCCAGAGGCCAGAATAATAGTAAGCCAGACTGACGACCATGGCTGTAAAAAAACTCAGGGAAATGGCGATCCACACACCGTTTATGCCCAGCGCTGTTTTCTGCGAAAGATAATAACCCAGAGGGACTCGTATCAGCCACAGAGTTATCAACGAAACGAACATGGTTATCAGCGTATTACCGGAACCATTGATGATGCCGTTTACCACAAAAAGCACGGCAAAAAATACATAACAGGAAGCCACGATATGAAAATAATTGGCACCTATCCGCAGGACTTCGGGATCGTGTACAAAAGCGTTGAGAATGATGCGGGGGAACAGAACGGCCAGCAGCGAAAGGCTGACAATAATGGAACAATTGAGTACGATCCCCCACTTAAAAACTTCTTTGATCTTATGATGTTTGCCGGCACCGATAGCCTGCCCGGTGAGCGTGGAAACAGCCATGGAAATGGACATAGCCGGCAATATGGCAATGGACTCTACCCGGCCGACCGCACCGAAAGCGGCAATAGCCTTTTCGCCGAAAAAGTTTACATAAGCCGTAACAAAAATCATGCCGATAGAAATGAGGGACTGCTGAACTATGGTGGGCACGCCGATCTTGAAAATAAGACCGATAATTTTGAAATCGGGCCGAAATTTGTGGTAATCCAGCTTAAGCAAAGGAAATTTTTTATTGATATAAATAAGGCCCGCGATAGTAGTTATTAACTGCGAAACTACAGAAGCCACGGCAGCGCCGTTCAAGCCAAGTTTGGGAAAAGGAGCGATCCCGATAATCAGTAAAGGGTCCAGTATGGCGTTGATGAAAATACTGATCAAAAGAAAAATTAAGGGTGTTACAGTATCGCCTATACCGCGCAATGCAGAGATTATTATAAACGTCGGGAACAAAAAGAACATGCCCAGCAAAAAAATATTCAGATAGCCCACAGCCAGAGGAAATATCTGGGCCGGAGTATTCATGGCTGAAATAATATAGTGACTGAACAGCATGCAAAGTCCTGTACAAACCACGCCGGCGACTACCGAAACCATAAAGGCGTTATTCATGACTTTGTTGATCATGGGATAATTTTTGGCGCCGTAATTCTGGGAAACCAGAATGGTGGCCGACATGCCCAGCCCGCCGGCAACAGCTATGAGAATAAATACAATAGGGAAACTGATGGCTACCGCGCCCACTGCCAGCTCGCCGACAATGTTGCCCAGCCACACAGTATTAATAATACTGTAACCGGTCATGAGAAAATTGGAGATGAGCATAGGCATGGCGAACATCAGCAAATTTCTGGGTATGCTGCCTTCGGTTAAGTCTTTACCGTGTTTATGTTCCATAGTTTCCCTTAATAATTTAATCGATATAATATTATATCGTAT